>CAMLLI010000590.1 GCA_946480685.1 uncultured Flammeovirgaceae bacterium
AAATGATACAGAGCTAAACAAACAGAAGAACCGCAGAACGGAGATCATTATTACTCCTGACTTAGATGAACTTTTCAGAATATTAGAAACCAACTGATACTATATATACTATGGGAAGACTCATATCACTCCTCATTCTGATCGTTGATATACTGGTGATTGTAGATATACTTCGCAGCAACAAAGAAACTGAGAAGAAGATACTCTGGATCATTGCTGTGGTGTTTCTGCCGATACTCGGACCTATCTTATATTATTTTATAGGAAAGAATAAGTTATGAGCGAAAGCAACTTCAAACCACTGTGGAGTCTGCCGGTAATCGTTGCAGCCTTAGGATACTTTGTAGATATATATGATCTGCTGCTTTTCAGTATTGTAAGACGACCAAGTCTCATTTCGCTTGGAGTTCCGGAAGATCAGTTGTTCGATCAGGGCGAACATCTTCTTCGTGTCCAAATGGCCGGTCTGCTGGTAGGAGGTATCATTTGGGGAATCATGGGTGATAAACGTGGAAGGTTGTCGGTGTTGTTTGGTTCAATCCTGTTATACTCACTCGCGAACATCGCCAATGGTTTTGTTACTTCCGTAGATCAATATGTTATACTTCGTTTCATAGCAGGTATAGGACTTGCCGGTGAGCTGGGCGCAGGTGTTACGCTGGTATCAGAATCGTTACCTCCGAATCTCAGAGGTTATGGTACCACCATTATCGCAACGGTAGGGCTAATGGGCGCTGTGGTAGGCAACCTGGTATCGCAGACTAAATTTGTATCATCGTCATTTGAGTCGTGGCAGATATCATACTTTGTAGGTGGCGGCATGGGACTGTTATTGCTGATTGCCCGCGTGAGTGTTTTTGAGTCGCGTATATTTATCGAATCGAAACAACAGGATGTAGCGCGGGGTAATTTCTTTCAGTTGTTTACAAAGCGCAGCAGGCTCATCAAGTTTCTCGGGTGTATATTTATAGGTTTACCGATCTGGTATGTTATCGGTATATTAGTAACATTCTCCACTGAATTTGCTACAGCGCTTTCTATCACCGGACAAATCACCACCGGTAATGCGATTATGTATAGCTATATAGGTCTTGCTGTTGGCGATCTTGCAAGCGGATTTTCCAGTCAGATATTCAAGTCGCGAAAGAAGATCGTACTGATATTTATACTGCTTACACTTTGCTTTATTGTATTCTACTTGTTTACACCGGTTAGAGATGCAAACTTCTTTTATGTTACCTGTTTTATACTCGGTGTAGGTATAGGCTACTGGGCTTTGTTTGTTACCATTGCTGCCGAGCAGTTTGGTACGAACCTTCGATCGACTGTAGCTACGTCTGTTCCGAACTTTATCAGGGGCACAGTTATTCCGCTTACACTGCTCTTTAAACTTCTCCGCGATAATCTGCATGCCTACTATACACCATCGTTAGGCGATGCTGCAGCGAAAAGCGCGGGTATGATTTATGGCGCGTTGATCGTGGGGGTTATCACCATCGTGATTGCCTTGATAGCATTGCGTTTTATTGATGAGACGTATGGGCGTGATATGAATTTTGTAGAAGAAGATTAACCGATCCGGTTTCACTTTACGTTTGGGAAATAGTAAGTTTATTCCAATCTTTCTATTTGAAAAGACCCCGACCCGTAGTGAACAAAAAATTTATTATTCTCTTATTCCTGCTATTCTGCGGTACGTTTTCTTTTTCCCAAAATGTTCAGTTAATCGATAGCCTTCATAAAAGTATAAAGTCTCATCCGGCAGAAGATCAGCGTAAATTTGAATTGCTAAGCGACCTTGCCTGGGAGCATCGCTGGGCCAATCCCGACAGTACCATCTATTATTCACAAAAAGCTGTGGCGCTTGGCAAGAAGCTCAACATCAGCAAGGGACTTGCGGAGCCGCTTAATTTTATGGGCGTTGCCTATAACTATAAAGGCAATCGCATTACTGCTTTTGAAAAGTATGACGAAGCATTGCGGGTATCAACGGCACAAAAAGATTCATCACAGATCGCGCATACCCACAACAACCTGGGACGCTTGTTCTTTGAGCAGGGATTACTGTCACGATCGTACGAACATTTTATTCGTGCGTTGTCGTTGTTTGAAGCGGTTAATGATCTATCTGGGTTAGCCTATACTTACCAGAGTCTTGCTGCCTTGTATAAACTTCAACATGATCATGCGAAAGCGGAGAGTAATTTTAAGAAAGCCTATAATATCAGACTCTCGTTAGGGAATACTCGTGATATCATGTCAGCTCTTGCTCAGTTAGGACGCTTGTTTCAAGAAACGAACGAGCACGATAAAGCACTCCATTATCTTCACCTGGCAGACTCTGCCGGTCGTATCATTCACGATGAAATAAACCTTGCCGACATCAAGACCTATATAGCAGAAAGTTATTTAAGTAAAGGTTTGCTGCAGGAGGCAGAGGCTATATGCCAGGAAGGGCTAAATGTAATGCTCAAAAAAAATGTTGTTCGCATGCTTCCCCAGGCTTACCTCATGCTGGGACAAATCAAGTTTACAAAAGGTGATCTTGCTGATGCGAAAAAATATTTGAATATAGCACTCACCATGGCTGCGCAATCAAATGATCTCTCCGCCAAGATGGAGGCTTACTATTGGCTATGGAAACTATCGGAGCAGCAGCGAGACAAGGTGACCAGTCTGCAACATCATAATCAGTACCTGATATTGAAAGACTCTATTAAAGATCTCGATCTCACGAGACAAGTAGAGCGTCTTCAATTTGAAATTGAAATTCAACGGAAGGAACAAGAGAATCAATTGCTCAAAGCGAATGATGAAAAGAGTGAAGCTATAATCAAACAGCAAAAGCTTCAGAATATAATTCTCATCGTAGTTATAGTCTTCGGCAGTATACTTGGTTTTGTACAATGGCGCAATGGTAAAAAGCGCAGAGAGAGTAATGAAAAATTAGCCGAGCAAAATCAATTTATAGCAAACCAACGGGAAGAGATCATTCAGCAAAACGAAAATTTGTTTCGCAGAAACCAGGAGCTGTCCGATCTCAATCATGAAAAAGATACTTTGATGAGCATTGTTGCTCATGATTTAAAGTCTCCTCTTAACAGGATAAAAGGTATAGCAGACCTGATGGAACTGGAAGGAAAGTTACCGGATGAGCAAAAGGTATATCTTCAAATGACAAAAGATGCTACACAGGCTGGTCTGGATCTGATTAAAGATCTGCTCGATGTACATATGCTAGAGGAAAACGCGGCTCCTAATTTTTCAAGTTTTGATGTCAGTCAGTTTTTATTGGAAAAGATTGATGCCTTCGGGCCATCAGCTGAATCTAAAAATATACATCTGCACATCACGAAGATAAATAATGATGAAGTGCGAATCGATAAAGATTACCTTAACCGGATTGTAGATAATCTTATTTCGAATGCCATCAAGTTCTCCAAGAAAAACTCTTCGATAGAAGTTTCTGCTGGGCATTCTTCTTCAGATTTCTGGATCTCGGTAAAAGATTATGGACCAGGTTTTTCAGAAAACGATAAAGCACACCTATTTCAGAAATTCAAAAAACTCAGTGCACGCCCAACTGCCGGTGAGACATCTAACGGCCTGGGGCTCGCTATAGTAAAAACACTTGTCGATCGATTGAAAGGGAAAATCGAGTTAATATCCGAACAGGGGAAGGGAAGCGAATTTATACTTCGTTTTCCAGGGAAGTGATCTCCTGACGACAATCCATATATAGTATAGGGCTTTCAAGTATAGTTGTGATTAAGGCTATGCTTAGTAGCTCGGCCACTATCTTAAGTGGTTCCACGCTTACGATTACGGATTCTGTTTTGCAGTGAGGTTGGGTGATAACTTCAATGGTACTTTGCTCCTAAAGCCACCCCGAGAAGGAGGTGTGTTGTTTCTTGGCGCACGTATTAGCTGTAGTAAATTACCTTTGACGGTTGCTACGCGTTGAGCGGGATTCAGGGGAGGATAGGATAGTATTTAGGGAGTTATATAAAACAAAAAAGCCTTTGATATTTCTATCAA
>CAMLLI010000591.1 GCA_946480685.1 uncultured Flammeovirgaceae bacterium
TACGAACGCCAGGATCAATGTCTCCTCTACTTCCGTGAGTGAATTACGAACAGGTACCGTAAAATCTTTTCCAAGCGAAATGATATAGTCATCGGGAGCATTCTTAACGATCTCATCAAAACGTTCCTTGAACTCATCAACAATCGCGAGTGAGTTGACACCACGCTGTGGCTGTACGCCCGTACCAACACCATAACGTGCCGTAGGACCTTCGCCTACAATCATGGCAGTTCGTTCATTCTGTGAAGACATGATCGCAGTGCCTATATCTTTGAAGCGTACGATCGCTCCTTCCTTCTGCACGATAATCATGTTGTTGAAGTCATCTTCTGTTACCAGTCTTCCCTGTGTGCGCAGTGTTACTTCGGTATTCTCACCTTCTATACGGCCGCTGGGTAAATCCACGTTCTCACGTTGCAGCGCAGCCTGTACATCGGCTGGTGTTAAATTATAGGATGCAAGTTTGAGCGGATCCATGCGTAAGCGCATTGCACGTTTACGACCGGCATACGAGTCAACAAGGCGCACACCGGGTATAGATTGAAGACGCTCCTTGATATTTATATTCACGAAGTCAGTTATATCTTCCAGACTCCGGGTATCACTTTGTACAGTCAAGAACACGAGGAACTCCGCAGGACCAGACTTCTCTACGATGGTAGGTTCTATATCAGCTGGTAATTGCTGGCGTGATTTGGACACTTTATCGCGTACGTCATTGGCAGCTGCTTCGAGGTCGGCATCAAGGTTAAACTCTACTGTAATGATACTTACCTGCTCGCGCGATACAGATGACATAGCGCGTATACCATTGGCTTCGGCTACTGCTTCTTCCAGTGGTTTGGTTACTTGTGATGCGATGATATCCGCGCTGGCGCCTGGGTATACCGTTGTAACCATAACAATAGGCGAATCGGTAACGGGATATTCGCGGGTGCCGAGGAAGGTATAGCCAACGATACCAAAGAGTATCAGCAGCACCGACATAACCCCTGCCAGTACTGGCCGGGATATACTTATTTGAGAAATTGCACTCATGAAATATAGAATTGAATTTTCATTGGAAAGAATAATGGGTTGCTATAGTCTCATTTTACAGAGACCAACTGAACTGGTGCACCAGGACCAAGACGCAACAGGTTGCTCACGATAACCGTATCACCCTGGTGTAAGCCTTCGGTTATTTCTACCGTGCTGGCACTGCGTTGTCCTATAGACACCGGCAGCGCTTCTGCTTTATGATTGCGTGCTACAAATACGGAGTAGCCGTTGGTTGAAGGTATCAAAGCCTGTGATGCAACGGTAAGGGCACCCGCAGATGTATTCAATGACAGATTCAGTCTTGCACTTTGTCCCGGTAAAAGTTTACCATCGGGGTTGGCAGTAACACCTCTCACCAAAAGTGTACGTGTATCCTGGTTGAGACTTGCACCGCGCGCTACTACTTTTGTCTTGTATTGTTTTTGATCACCAATGATGGTGAAGGTTTGTTCGCTTCCCGGCTGAATTACATTGGTATATTTCTCAGGAACAGAGAACTCCACTTTTACGACACTGTTGTCTTCTATATCGGTAAGTACAGTATTAACCGACACGATGGCACCCGGGTGAGTATTGATCATACCGATCTGTCCGTCAAACGGAGCAACGATTCTTGTTTTGCTGATCGTTACTTCGAGTTCGCGGATCTGTGCCTGCAGTACATTGAGGTTGGTAGAAGCTTCATCGTAATCCTGCTGCGGTATAGCTTCTTTCTCGATCAGGTCTTTCAGGCGCGTCTCGTTTAACTTCGCCAGTTTCTCCTGCTGGCGGTAGCGTTCCAGTTGAGCCTGCAGGTCGGCATCATCAAGCTGGAAGAGCAGCGTACCTTGCTTTACTTTGCTCCCTTCTTTTACATTTACGCGTACTACCTTGCGGGTAAGCTCACTCACTATATCTACCTGTTGATTCGCTATAACGGTGCCGGTAACTTCGAGTTCATCGCGTACTACACCCGGTTGTACAACTACACCATCTACCGGTACACCGGTAGGTACAGCTGCATTTTTAGATTCAGTCTTCAAATCCTCTGCTTTGGAGGAACACGCTGCGATTACCGCTGCCAGCAATGCAGAGCCAGCTACTGATAAAGCGAAGGTGCGTAGTCGTTGTTTGTTTAACACTTTCATATACTTGGGGTTTACATTTATTGATATATTTAAGTTTTTCGATACGTTTTTGAGTACGGGGTTTCGGTTAAAATTCATAATCAGGTATTCTTATTTATTGAAATATTTAAATTTTTCGATTAATGACCAGAAAAAAATTACTCGGTTTTCAATGACTGAAGGAATGCTATATATTCGTCCATCACTTCATTGTTAAGTTTATACTTCACATTCCGTCCTTCCTTCTCCCCTACAATGATCTCGCTATCGGTCAGTTGTTTGAGGTGGTGGCAGATCGAAGGTTGTGCGAGATCGATAATATCGGTTATCTCAACACAGTACAGGCAATCGTTCCGTTTCTTTATCTCTTTTAAAATGAGTAACCGGTTCGGGTCAGCAAGCGCCTTTGATATCCTTCCTGCTTTTTTAGCATTCATGGTGGTGGAAGCCTGGTCAATCATTCTATTGATACATTTAAATTATTCGATATAACGGAAAAGTCCGATTTTCGTTCTGGTACATACTACTACATAGGCGTTTTTTAAAAAGTTTCTGATCAACTATAAATATTTTCGAAAATAAATGCGGCAGGCCGTCCGACTATCGCATTGCTCCTCTTTTGGAGACTTGAAACTTTATTGACATCTCGCTGTCTTCTATCACTTTAGAATTCTATATTAATAGTCTATGGATACTTCTTCTGATACTTCCGGGCTTCGTGTTATCATTACCGGTGTTACCGGCATGGTGGGCGAAGGTGTACTGCATGAATGCCTGCATCATCCTCAGGTTGAAGCGGTTCTCGTCATCAACCGGAAACCTTGTGGCGTTACGCATCCGAAATTAAAAGAGATCATTCACCAGGACTTCTATACTATAACACCGCTCGCTCATGAACTTGCACGTTACAACGCCTGCTTCTTTTGCCTCGGTATATCTTCCATCGGCATGAAGGAGGAAGATTATTTTCGCGTTACCCATACCCTGACGCTACATTTTGCCCGTGTACTGTGCGATCTTAATCCGGATATGACCTTCGCTTACGTTTCCGGTGCCAGCACCGACAGCAGTGAACAAGGAAGAAGCATGTGGGCCCGTGTGAAAGGTAAAACCGAAAATGAGCTCTTCAGACTTCCGTTCAAACAAGTATATGCTTTTCGGCCAGGCTATATACACCCCACGCCCGGCCTAAAGAATGCCCACACCTTCTATAAATATATACAGTGGCTCTATAAACCACTCCGTGCATTGTTTCCGAATGCTGTGTCAACCTTGCATGAAGTGGGTTACGCCATGATCAATGCCGCCCTGTATGGTTACAGTAAAAAGATACTGGAGGTAAAGGACATTAATATACTGGCTCAACCACTCCGATAGTATACAGTATATATATACTTTGGTACTTCAACAGATTGACACATTCCGCTGCACACATCACCCTGTATATAGTGTCAATCTGTTATACCGTTTACGGTTGCATACCCACGGCTATGCTTCCACTTCCTTCGGGAAACCGGTGGATACCGTTGTCTCTTTCCACAGTTCCATTTCGCGCTTCAGGTCTTCCATCTTCTGAGAAGCCATCGCATAGGCATCGGCACCGAGTAATAAATGGAGAGGAGCGCGATCTGCTTTGGCAGCAGTGATTAATGCATCCGCTGCTTTATCCGGATCTCCCTCCTGGTTTCCATCCACTGTATTCTGGTGAAGGGTCTGCGATGCGCGAACACTTTTATATTCATCAATGGGATTGGCTGGTGTTCCGAGGGAACCTGCAGAAAGGAAATTCGTTCTGAAATATCCCGGCTCTACAACGGTTACATCTATACCAAACTCCTGTGCTTCCTGTGCCAGTGATTCAGTAAGACCAGACACGGCAAATTTAGT
>CAMLLI010000592.1 GCA_946480685.1 uncultured Flammeovirgaceae bacterium
GGTCAAGCACTACCGTTTCTTCACAGGCAGTGAGCGAGAGTAACGAGAGACTATATATCAATGCTTTTTTCATGGACGATGCTTTATAAAATATATTCCTGTTTTCTGTTTTCATGATGCGATTAGAATTTAATGTTATAGGTAACTGACGGCATGAACGGGAAGAGATATACCATACGTGCTTCTTTCTGTGTACCATCACCAATTATATCACCATCACTGTCTTTTTTGGTACGGGTATAAAGTGTGAATGCATTCTTGCGGCTATATACATTGTATAGCGAGAAGATCCACTGGCCTTTCCATTTACGTGTTGCGTTTTTGCGCGGGTTCAGTGTAGCCGACAAATCAAGGCGGTGGAATGAGGGCAATCTATAGCCGTTGCGTTCGGTTACCTGGTCGGGGTTATACGAGCCATACTCATATTTACCAGACGGTACAGTTGTCGGGCGACCGGTGCTATAGGTAAACGCGCCACCGAATGTCCACTTGTCGTTCAGTTCAAAAGCAGCGTTCAGGTTTACTACATTTCTGCGATCGTAGTTTGCTACATATTCGCGTCCCTGGTTCACACCTTCGATCTGGCGCAGTGCTTTCGACCAGGTATAGCTTGCCATACCGGTAAGGCGGCCTTCTTTTTTCGTTACCATAAACTCGGCACCATACGCCCACGCATCACCTTGTCTGTATTCCGTAACCAGGTCTTTGTTTAACTGGATCTCGGCATTGTCCGCAAAGTCCGTAACATTCTGCAGGTTCTTATAGTATACTTCAGCAGAAGCTTCATACATATTGTCTTTCAGGTTCTGGAAATATCCCAACGCAATCTGGTCAGCGATCTGTGGTTTCAGATAATAACCACTCGGGCTCCAGGTGTTGAACGGCAGTGGTACAGTACCGGCTGCTACAAGGTGTGTGTTCTGCACCATGCGGTTGTACGACAACTTGATAGACTTGTCATCCGACAATGAGTAACGAAGTCCGAAGCGCGGCTCAAAGTTTACAAAGTTCTTGATGCTCTTCCATGAACCATACTCCAGCGAATCTACGCGTGTAGGGTCTGAGTTGTCTTTCGGATCGTTGTAGATATATACTTTACCAGGCCCCATGCTCTGGAAGATTGAAAGGCGTACGCCTACATCCATGGTGAGTGCATCGGTAATTCTGCGCTGGTTACTTACATATATACCATGATCGAGTGCATACATTTTATCGAACACTGTCTTCTCGAACATAGACTCTTCGGAGTTGGGCTCTATTGTTGCCGGAGAGAATCGTCTGCCGGTGATGTGATACCCGAAGGTAAATTCGTTGTTAACCGTGTGGAAGTAGGTAAGATCGTTCTTCACACTCAGCTCCTGCAGGTTGGATGACCACTTGAAGCCCTGGATAGGATCTTTGATCTCGAACAGGTAATCAAAGCTGCTGAGGATTACCGTTGTATTCGAGAATAGTTTTTCGTTGAACAAATGGTTCCAGCGGAATGTACCGGTCGAGTTACCCCAGCCGAAGCCCACTTCGCCATCGGAAAAAGAAAGTTTATCGCGACCCGTATAGCCAGATATAAAGAAACGGTTCTTGTTATTCGCGCGCCAGTTTACTTTGGCATTCAGGTCGTAGAAGTTAATGCTGTTGTCGGTGTCAGCTGCTTTCAGGTATAGTCCGAGGTTCGAAGTTCTTCCGGAGAGTATAAATGAACTTTTGTCTTTTACAATGGGTGCTTCAATCATTACGCGGCTGGCCATGGAACCTATACCTGCCGTTACACCAAAGCGTTTGTTGTTACCATCGATGGTGCGCACTTCAAGGATAGAAGACAAACGTCCACCGAAGCGTGAAGGTATACCACCTTTATATAGTTCAGATTCTTTAATAACATCGGCATTGAAAACCGATACCATTCCACCGAGGTGAGACGCATCATATATAGGAGCTTCGTCTATAAGAATAAGGTTTTGGTCGCCTCCTCCTCCCCGTACGAAGAATGCAGAAGTACCTTCACCGGCAGAAATAACACCGGGTAACGCCTGTACATTTTTAATAATGTCTACTTCACCAAACAGAGTCGGTAATTTTTTAACCTGGTTTATGTTCAGTGTATTTTTACTCATCTGTACCGCGATCACATTTTCATCGAGTGGTCGCTCAGAGATTTCTACTTCATTCATGATCTGTGCTTCACCACCCAACTCTATATTTCTGGACACATCAGCGTTGAGTGTAACGGTAACGTTCTGCGATGAATAGCCTACAAAAGTATATTGTACTTCATATGTACCTTTGGGAACCGTGATGGAATAAAAGCCATATGCATTGGTAGCAGTACCCGCCTTTAACTGCGGAATGTAAACGGTTACTCCGATAAGTTCTTCTCCGTTATCAGCGTCTTTCACATAACCATTCAAGGTTACTTTTTCCTGCGATCGCGCCATGGTACTTACCAGGGCTAAAGTCACAACAACTAAAAATCGAATCATCTGTGCTTGGGGTTTCGTATTATGTAATTTGGGTTCAAGACAATCACATGGTTATTACCCCCTATTGCCGGATAAAAAAAATATAAAAACATGCTAAACATGTGTGAACAAGCGGGGCAAGCTTTCTATGACGAGAAAAGAAAATATTTGTTGCCTTATCGTGAAGAAATTATTGTTAATACCTTTACTGCGTCTTGAAAAGACTTCTGTAATTCAAGTCTAAATCGATAACATCATGTTCAGAAAGCTCAGAGATTTATATAAGGAGTATAAACCATATGTACGCGTAGACCTTATTATGTACGCATCGCTGATCCTGATGATCATTCTATACTTCATCATCAGCACGGTGATAGATTAAGCGTACGCATGACACGTCACCGAAAAGGAGACACGCCCTCGCTTCAAAAAAATATAACACGGAAATATACCGAACGATACGTGATGCTATAAAAGTATCTCGCGCACGTTGTCCTTTATCTTACCGGCCAGTTCATCGGTAGGTAAATCATTTATATCACGGCCAAACGGATCTTCGATCTCTTCTGCGATGAGCTCTACACTCAACAATACATACGACACCAGCAATACCGTTGGTATGGTGAAGTACTCGAACGTTGTTACAAAACCAAACGGCAGGGTAAAGATGTATATGAATATAAATTTCTTGATGAACATGGAATACGAATATGGTATGGGTGTATTCTTGATCCGCTCGCATGCTCCTATCAGGTCTGTAAAATCTTTCAGTTCTTTGTCGAGGTTGATCAGCTGGTCCCCAGTAAACTTGTTCGCTTTATACAGTTGATTTACTTTGGTGTATAGCATAGCCGATACACGGTTCGGTTTATGCTTCACGGCTTTTAGTTGTTCGATCAGCGTGCCTTCTACTTCCTCCAGTTCTGTAAGCTGTACACCAGTGCGCAGGTGTTCTTTCATAGCATATACAAAGTTGGGAATCATCTTCGCGAACCAGTCGCGGTCTTCATGATTCTCTTTACTGATATAGGCATTTAACTTCAGCGCAAAGTTACGCGTGCTGTTCACCACACCACCCCACAATCTTCTTCCTTCCCACCAGCGGTCGTAGGCAGAGTTGGTACGAAACACCAGGAACAAACCGAGCACTATACCTAGTAACGAGTGTACCGTTGTTGTTACCGGAAATTCACTTGGCTTAAGTTTAAGATAGGTTACAACGATATAGCACACGACCGTGGTAAACACCATCATAAAAATAATTACCGGCAACATCGTCCGTAACACGTGGCGACTATACGAGTGCAGAATGAGCGCCATCCAGGTCTTCGGATTATACTTGATCATAGAGTGCTAAACGATTTTTCAGGCCGCTAATTAAGCCCAAGAAATATTCTTATGCAAAGCCAACCTGCAGAAGCCGTTTGCGTTATTAAATTCAATCTAATATCTTTATAATATCATTTTAATATCAAATTTATGAGCAAGGAAAAAGAGTTCACACCGTTATCGGGCTATATGATGCTGGGTATTGTAATCTTCCTGGTATTTCTGAGCATTATATTAATGGCAGGACA
>CAMLLI010000593.1 GCA_946480685.1 uncultured Flammeovirgaceae bacterium
TGCAGGTGCTTTGTGCCAAACGCGATGCCTCGATGATGAAGGTACTCAATGACAAGCAACGAAACGCATGGAAGTCGCTGGTGGTATATGCCGAGTGTAAACGTTAATCGTTATCAGTTATACGTTAATAGAGAATGAATAAATAAATCCAATGGCACGAAGAACACAAAGAAGACACAAAGTTTCACAAAGCCCTTCGCGTACCTCTGTGCCTTCTTTGTGTACTCTGTGTAACTGGATTTAAAAATCTATAAAAGGAAATATACTCTCTTCGCAGCAAGAACCAATAACGCTCACCGTCTCCCAAAGAAAGAACTCAGATGATTGAATAAAGAAGTATCCCGGCTAAGATCGTGAATGAACGTATCCGGTACTCTGAAATGACGGCTTCTTAAAAAGATATCGAAAAATTTCTTGGCCGGTATATCTTCCTGTGCTTGCTCTATAGCCTCCGGCAGTATAATCGCACTCGGTGATGCCTGAACGATGTGCTGTTGTTCTGCCCCGGAGAACAACTCCGGTTGAAGCACCACCAATACACCCGGCTGATGCTCCACTTGTTTTACCAGTTGCTCCGCCAATGTAAAGTATGGCGTGGTAGCTTCTGTCGGTATACATACCTGACTTAATCGCACCTGCGGTACATGTTGGTGCTGCGCTATATAGTGTTGCGCATAGTCGCTTTGCGCTTTCAGGTAGGCATAGTAACATGCTTCCTTCTCTTTGTCTTCATGTTGCTGCGAGACAACCGAGAATAACTTGATAGAACGGTTTGTTCTCCGGGCCAGTTCAAGCGTCCAAGCATAGCCCATGCTAAAGGCAGCATTATATAAAAACGGATATACTATACAATTTTTCACACGCCTCACATTAATCCGTACATCACAAAAAGAAAAATGCTATTACATAAGGGCCAATGCCGTAGAAAGGCCCGATGCCAGTGCAACCCAGTATAATTCGTTGATGCGATCTTTTGATCTTTTCAAACGCATCTTGATAGCGCTGGAAGTTAAATGATACGAAGCCTGCAGGTCTTCAATAGATTTACCTTGCTGGTACTTCAGCAGCAGTAAACTTTTTTCTTCTGCAGGTAAATGATCGATGAGGGCGAACATAATTTTTTCCTGTTCGGCTTCTTCGTGTTCGTGCGGCATCGCGAAGCTTCCGGATTTCTCTTCATCGTCATCGTAAACATTTTCTTCCAGACTCAGCACACTGGTCTTGTTCTTTTTACGGAGGTATGCGAGACAATCGCGGTGGATGATGATATATAGCCAGGTAGAAAACTGGGCGTTGCCTTTAAAGGAATCCAGTTTATCGAACGCTTTCATGATTGAATCCTGCGCTACATCAAAGGCTATATCTTCTTCTTTTAAAACCGAGAGACACTTCTGATATACTTTTTTGAAGTAACGGTTATACAATTCACCTAAAGCATTCTTATCGTCCTGGAGGATAGCGGTGATCAGTTGTTCATCGGAAAGTTGACTGAGATTTTTCATAGCGTTTACTGATTAGATTCAACGCTGTAAAATTGCAACGGCTCAGACTCCCGGATTAGAGCTAAAAAACGTATTTTAAAAAATGGCAGGAAACGCGTAGAGCGTCTACGCTAAAAAGCGTAGTGGTCTCCGTAGAAATACTTAGGCCAATCCCTTCTCAACCGCATATTTTACCAATCCTGCGGTATTTTTAACCTGTAACTTCTCCAGCAGATTTCTCCGGTGCGTGTCTACGGTGCGCACGCTGATGAAGAGTTTCTCTGCAATTTCTGCGTTTGAGAACTCCTGCGCGATCAAACTCAGCACTTCTTTCTCGCGGTCCGTCAGCGTAACACTGTCTTTCGACACGGCTTTTGGCTTCTGCTGTAACTCGGTAATGGCCTTAAGTAAGGTTGCCGATACTGTTTGACTGAAATAACTATCACCATTTACAACGGCATGGATAGCGGCCACCAGTTCATCGCGTCCGCAGTTCTTCAGTAAATATCCGTTGGCTCCGGCTTCCAGCATCTTTAAAATATAGTCGCGCTCTTCGTGCAGCGTAAGCGCGAGCACTTTTATATCCGGAAATTTAGATTTGATAGCATTAGTGGTGTCGATGCCGTTCGGTAAACCCATATCAATATCCATGAGTATTACATCGGTGATCTGTTTCTCTACAAGCGCTATTACATCCTTGCCACTTTCAGCTTCAGCAAGTATCTCTATATCCGGTTCGAGCTGAAGAATAGCGTTCAGTCCTACACGAATAAGCTTGTGGTCATCGGCAATAATTACACGGATCTTTTCCATGGGCAGAGATTTCAAACGGTTCAAAAGTATACATTCCCCGGCACATTACCAGTGACTTTTCTATACCGGTGCATCCAAAAGGCGAAGGCAAATATATAGTAAAGATAGTTCTAACATCAATTTGATGTACCAGCTATAGGAATAACGGTCATACAACATCAACCTTAAAATTGAAAAACATGAAACGGTATTTCATTCCCCAAGGGCTGCTGATAGGAGTAGTGATTCTTTCGGCATGCCAATCCAAACACGAAAAGGTATCGCACGAGGCTGTGCCGGTGAGTAGCAAGAGTGAGATTACACTTTCTGAAACACAGCCTGATGAGCAGTTCTGGCTCGCGCTCGAGTCGTACGCGAAAGGTGATAACAAAGAGTGTGCAGCATTTATTGAAGATGGTATTGCAGCGATGGAAAAGATAGCCGACAGTCATGAAGCTGATCGCAAAGCCATCGATCATTCCATACAAGACCTAAAGATACTCTCCGGTAAAGTCGCCAATAACCAGATAACTTCCATCGCCGATCTCAACAAAGCATTTGCTCATGCAGCGCAGTCGCTGGCACACCTGAGATTGAGAGTAACGGAAATAGAATTTTTCAAAAAGTCTGAAGAAGTAGCCGGTACACATTTGCAATCGGCTGTAGATCATGCCAACCGGTATATACGCTTCCATAAATATACTCCTTCGGAAGAAGAACACGCGTTGCTAACCGATACACAGGAGCTGTCCAAACGACTGGAGCGGGGCGACAATGTATCGGAAGAAGAACTCAAAGTAAATATTAAAAATATAGACAGCCTGCTGGTGAATTGGGAAACACGATTCAATCCCGGTCAAGGTCATTGATAAGTATACATCTACATCGCATGAAAAAAGTATTGATCATCGTTTTTACACTGCTTGCCAGCTATAGCTATAGTCAGCAGCTTTTTACAGGGGGTAACGAATGCCGCATTCGTATACTTACCGATAAGAAGGAATATGAATTTGTAACGCACCGGCTGGAAGCAAGAGTAAACAACGCACTGGAACGATTTGAATTTATGATACCGGTAGAATCCATCCGCGCTATGCGCGACTCTGCAGACATAGATTTTATACGCGCGTTTACACAGGGGAGTGCAGCGATAGAACTAACAGCAGCGTTGCCCGGCAACCAGGTAGACTATTCATTTCTGAAAACCAGCAACACGATCGATCTGCCGGGAGAGTTGAAGATAGGTTCGCTCCGTTTTCATGACGATGTAGAGTTTGGAGGCTCCATGCCTGTAGATAAACTATATTTTAACCTGCAGCTATACCTACGCGAAGGCAACCGTTACCTGGCGAAGGTGAATAACGAAAATATACTTGAAATAGAATTAGGCGCCCGTGGTGACAGAATGGTGGGCCTTTCATCCAATTAATACAATAGATAACTTTTAAATCATCATGGCTATGAAACCCAGAATTCTTCTGATGATGCTGATGCTTGTAGGATTAACAGCAACAGCTCAAGTACACGTTGACTTTGATAAAAAAGTTGATTTCAAAAATTACAAGACCTTTAAGTTTGAATCCGGAAAAGTAATCCGAAAGCTCGGTGTTACGGATACGGATAACACGTTTATGGATGCCAACGTAAAAGCAGCCATCACGCAGGAACTTCAGTCGAAGGGATTAACGGCATCTGACAGCAACCCGGATCTGATTGTAACGTACCTGGCCGGTGCACGCGAAAAACAGGAAGTGCAA
>CAMLLI010000594.1 GCA_946480685.1 uncultured Flammeovirgaceae bacterium
TAGCGGTACATCCATGGCCTGTCCTGCGGCTGTTGGTATAGCAGCACGGTTGCTGGCAGAGGAAGGCAAGATCATTAAACGCGCGGCCAATGCTCAGCGCGCTGATGAGATGATCAAGTTTCTCCACAGCAAACTGAAACAGTTGGACTTTGGTGCGCGTTATGAAGGACAAGGAATGCTTTTTGTTTAGGTGTTTGTATTCGTATCTTTACATCATGGCCAAGCGCAGGTGGATATTGAAATTTATAGGGAGTGCCACTTCCATTTCGAAGGCAAAGGTAAATGCGTTGCTGAAAGGGAATTCCATTAGCGTTATCGACATGAGTCTCTTCCCGAAATTGCTGCTCGTGGAAGGATCGAAGGAAAAAATGAATGCGCTCACGAGCCACTCCGATGCATGGACATTCGCTCCGGAGAAGTCTTATAAGATTCCGGGAACACGAAAGAAATTACAGCCCAGATAATCCTGGCAGTTTCTTATCGGGCGATTTTTAATGCAATTTTAATTTCTTCTTTAGCTCATTTCAATGTTATTGTTGTAGCCTTGTAACCGGTTAGTTAGTTACAGGTAAAACAGAAAAAGCTCACAGTTCATACGGTGAGTTTTTTTTATTTGGAAAGCAAACAAGTTGCTGCTAAACAATGAAAATGTATTCTCACCTGAGTCTGCATTGATGTCCGTTTCCAAACGCTGTAAGCATGAATAACAACTATATAACGAGCCGACATATATACCTTCTATACTACGAAGCTGGCAGTTATTAAAAGGGCAGGCGCGATCTTCTTTTTTTGCTGCCACATGTTAACTTGCGTCTTCTGTCAACGCAGGCAGGATTGAACAGATTCGCATGAAAAGCTTTCTTCTCTCACTGGTCGTGGTTGTTCTTGCATCGATAGGACAGCAGGACATGTTGAATATCACTTCCGTTAAACGGGCGTATGCCGGTAATGAAGAATGGAATATATATACCAGCAAGGGAACGCTTACGCTGAAGCGCACATTTCTCAATGGCAGTGAGTGGAGCATCACCGGGCTGGGAGCAACGCGCTATACCGTCAAGCAGGTTTTTATCGATGATGCCAGTGCATGGCGCATCAGCAGCGGCACAAATGATATATCTTTTGAAGTATCGTATCCGAAGAACTATAACGAATGGCGTACCGGGGAAGATCACAAACCGGTATATCTGAAAACGTTATTTACAAATGACTTTTCGGAATGGCGCGCAGATGGCGATGAGGGCGAAATGATTGTCAAGCGTATGTTCAATGACGGTTCCGAGTGGACTGTAACCGATCATCTCTCCAACGAATCGGATATAACCAAGCTCTCGATCGTCTTCATTCCGATAATCGTTTCATTGCAATAAAATTCTTTCCCCGATATATAGCGGGAAAGACGAACTATATCTGCGGGATCTTATGAATCTCTATTGTTCGAGAATCCGTACAACTTTTACGAAGCGTTTTTTATAGTGCTCGCTCAGTGTGGTTTCCGTTACGCTATAGGTTTTGCCTGAGCTGGCGTGAATGAACGTAATATTGTCACCGCCCTGTGTTATAATGCCAACGTGACCCACTCTGCGTACCTTGCTGTTGGCGCCTGTGAAGAGAATTACATCACCGGGTTGAGCGGATGGTAACTCGATGGCACTGCCTACTTTTGTATAATCTATAGAGCTGCGCGGTACGGAAATTTGAAAATGTTTGAATACGTACATGACAAACCCGGAGCAATCAAAACCTTTTTTCGGATCGGCCGATGCATACTTATACCGGATGCCCTTTAGTGTTTTGGCATAATCGATAAGTTCTGCGCGAATTATAGCCGGGTTGTTTTTAAGACTTGCGGAATCCAGTACGGCTTTGCCTGTATCCAACGTTGTGAGTGTCACTGAAGTAACAGCGTTAAAGTCTGCGCTGGTAGGCACTCCGTTGGGACCAAGAAGGACTGAAAAAAAGAAAAGCACACCATTGATCATCTGGCAATATAACACAAACCGGCACAATATCACCGCTGCACAAAGATCAAATGCCGTGACGTTCTATCAAATGTAGGTTTTATGGACGAATTTGCTAATGCCGCGTTATTCCACATTTTCGTAAATGACAAGCTGTAATGTGTCTGTGGAAAAAAAGGGGTACTGTTTTTTGTTTTCAGCTACGAATGCGAAATATAGCTTGATATAAAAAAAGCCTCCGGAGCAATTAAGTCGGAGGCTTTTCAAACAGGTTTATTATGTAGTGCGGATATCGCTGTGCCCGCTATAGATCGCAATTCGGGATATATACTTATCTATATACCTTATTCGTATCGCAATGCTTTTACAGGATTCGCGCGTGCCGACCGAATGGTATGATAGCTGATCGTAACCAACGCTATAATAAACGCGATGACACCACCCGCTATAAATAGCAGCGGATTGATTGGAATACGATATGCAAAATTATTCAGCCACGCATGCAACAGGTAATACGTTACCGGACTTACCAGTATAAATGAAAGGACGAGCAGCAACGTGAAATTGCGCGACAGTAAAACCAGGATTTGCATTTCCGATGCGCCCAGTGATTTTCGTATACCGATCTCCTTCGTTTTCTTTTCTGTTGTTATAGCGGTTAATCCAAACAGTCCTACACAGGCAATGATAATCGCGAGTCCTGCCATAATCGATACCACAGTAGCCATCTGTTTGTCAGACCGGTATAGTACTTCAAAGTGCTGATCGAGAAATGAATAATCAAATGGATAGCCGGACACATGCTTCTCCCATAGTTGTTTTACCTGTGCTATACCTTCTTCTGTTCTTCCGGCTTCAATCTTCACGGTAAGTTCATCATAACCCCAGTCCGGATGCACCACCATGCTCAATGTATTTACTTTATAGTGCAGTGAGTTGAAATTGAAATCCTTCACTACACCAATAATGGTACCCAGCGAATCTTTATCATACCAGCCATGACCAGCCGGTGTGCCTACCGTTTCTTTCAGGGCAAGTTCTTTCTCAAATGTTTCATTGATAATAAACGCTTTACCATTATCGGTAGCAAAATCTTTTGAAAAACCTCTGCCGGCCTTCAGTTCAATTCCATATACTTCCAGGAAATCATAATCAACATTTATATTGGAAGGTGTGATCTCACGAATGGCAGTATCAGCCTTTACCTTAAAGCCCCACTGATGCAGGTTGTTGCCAAGGCGTTGTCCACTGGCTGTAACACCTTTGATAGCGGATTGCTGCAATAGTTCTTGTTTCAATGTCTCAAACTTCTGATTGGCTTCCTGATTCATGTCCACGAGCAGAATCTGATCTTTGTTAAATCCTATATCTGCATTCGTCATGAAAGAAAGTTGCTGTAATACAATCAGTGTGCTTACAATCATCGCCAGCGCCAGACCAAACTGCACAACGACCAAGCTACTGCGGAATACCGAACGTCCTTCTGTCTTTCCTTTGCTCTTAATAGCTTTCGCCACGTTAAAGGCAGTCATATAGAAGGCCGGATATATACCGGTTAATATGCCCAGTACAGCTGTTGCAATGATAACAGCAACCACGTGTTGTCCTTCCTGCAGAAATGAAATGAAGTCGAGTTGTCGTCCTACAACATTGTTGAGTAATGGTATACTGATCAGCGCCAGTATACAGGACAGCACGAGTGCAAACATCGCCAGCATCACAGATTCAAAAATGAATTGTCCAAACAACTGCAGCTTGCGTGCGCCCACGGATTGCCGTACACCAATCTCCTTCCAGCGATGCGAAGCCCGTGCAGTAGTAAGGTTCATAAAGTTTACACCGGCTATCAACAGGATGAATGCTCCAATGATATAGAATACATCCAGGTACTCGCCATTGAACTTGCGGTAGTTGTTATAGTCATGCTCGATATCGGTTGAACCTAAATGTATGGCTGCGAGCGGCTGCAGGTATAGCTTGTAGTATTCGTTGATCTTCGGATTATCCATGTGTCGCGACATGAACGCAGGGAACTTCGCTTCCATGGCCGGTATATCTGTTCCCGGGTT
>CAMLLI010000595.1 GCA_946480685.1 uncultured Flammeovirgaceae bacterium
CCTTTACGATTCAAATAATATTCACCATTACCCAGGTTGGAAGAAGGAGTTCCGGCAGAAGCAGGCAAGTAATAGTAGCCCAACTGGTTTTGCGTACCAGGCGCATCAAGGGCTGAAAACGGCAAGGAGAAGATACTTTCTATGCTTTGATACGGTGTGGCAAATATAGCGGCGAATGTTGATGACAACCCGTGCTTAACACCTGTAGTAGTTTCAAAAGGAGGATTGGCAGAAACAATTTTATTAGCTTCTGTAATTACATTATTCCAATCATGCATTGTTAAATATACTCTTGTCTTAAATGCAATAGCAGTATTTTTGTGTGCACGGTTGGGCGCCTCCCTTGTCGCCGGTAATTTTTCTTCTGCAAAATTCAGGTCTGACAGTATCTGCGCATACACTTCTGCCACGGAGCTGCGCTTCAGATTGTTGTTTTCAAAGTTAGTTTCAGCCTGCAAACGCAGCGGAAGACCAAGATCTGCACCATTGGAATTGATATACGGACGCGCATAAAGCTGCAACAAGCTATAGTACGTTACGGCTCTCAGGAAGCGCGCCTCTGCACGATATTGATCAGCGGTGGTGGCAAATGTTGCTGGAAATATAGGAGCGACAAATGTAGCAGCATTATCATCCATACCCTTCAGAAATACATTTATCTGATTGACGGCCTGATACGCTGCAGTCCATAAATTGTTAACCTCATTGGTCGATTCTACCAGCGTGTGGTTATAGGTTTGTAAACCGGTAACACCGTTTGTTAAGCGGTTGATGAATTCTTCTGCACGTATATCGTTGTAGATGAGATAGCGCGATCCAAGGAAGTTACCATCCTTGACAAAATCATATAGTCCATTTACTTGTTGGTCAATACGAACAGGAGTATCAAATACAGCATCAGACGGATAGCTCGTCTCAGGGGCCAGATCAAGCAGATCAGTCTGGCAGGAGAACATACCACTGAGCAATACAGTAAAGAAGCAAAGTATAGATAGTTTATTCTTTTTCATAGTTGTATAAATTATGGTTAGAAACCAATGCTTAATCCTACAGTATATGTTCTGGCTTGTCCAACAGAGTTTCTGTCGATACCAGGAGTAAGGTTGGCATTACCATTTGTAGATATCTCCGGATCGATACCATCATAACCTGTTAACAGAAATGCATTCTGCACTTGCGCATAAATGCGTGCATTGGCAATCTTAAGTCTGTCGAGAATGGTTTTGTTGAAAGAGTACCCGAGCGAGATGTTACGAACGCGGAGGAAGTCACCTTTCTCTACGTTTTCAGAAATCGGGAATGAAGATCCGTTCGATACGTTGTCGGTATATACTACACGCGGAATTTTTCCATCGGGATTTTCAGGAGTCCAGCGATCCAATACATCGGTGTGGTTATTCCAGAAACGCATGTCTCGCAAACCTGCTTTCGTTCCATTATATATATAGTTTCCTCCGGAGAATTGAATGAAAATGCCCAGGTCGAAATTTTTATACTTGAACGTATTGTCGAAACCGCCATACCAGGTTGGTATCGTTGGTCCATATACTACACCATCAACGGCCTGGCTGGGCGCAGTGGTTGAAGAACCGTCTGCTACTTTCGTCCAGCGTGAAGAGGATGGCGCTGCGTGATTATACTGCACCAGCGTTCCATCTTTCTTTACAAAGATGCGCTGACCATTTGCCGGGTTGACACCCGCTGTTGGTACGGCCAGAATGCTACCAATGGCTTCGCCTACTTGTGTTACGTTCGCAGTTTCAAGACTTGATGTAGCAGAGATAATTCTGGATTCATCAGAATCAAGTGTCAACACTTCATTTTTCTGTGTAGTAATGTTTGCGTTTACAAACCAGCTGAAGTTTCCGTTTTGATAAGCTGTTGCTTTCAGACTAAGTTCTATACCTCTGTTTTGCATAGAGCCAATGTTTGCAAGCAATGTATTTCTGTCTGCAGCAGTAGGATTGGGTATACCTTTCGATGGCGACTGCGGAACCTTCAGGATCAGACCATCAACAGCGTTATCGTACCATACAAATTCACCTTGAATTCTATCCTGGAATAAACCGAAGTTGAATCCTATATCTGTCTTCTTGCTGGTTTCCCACGACAGGTTTAACGCTGCTACCTGCGAGTAGTTAATGGTATAGGCGGAACCATATAGTGCAGAGTTATACAAATCAAGCGAAGCATAATCATCTATACCCTGGTTGTTACCTACAGAGCCATAACTTGCTTTGATCTTGAAGAAGTTAACTGTAGAGGACAGCGGAGAATTTTTCCAGAACGACTCTTCTGAAAGATTATAGCTTAAAGAACCTCCGTAGAAATTACCATACTTCTTGCCATCTGCAAAAGCGGAGTATCCGTCTCTGCGGAAGTTGAAAGTAGCAAAGTACTTCTTTTTGAAGTCATAGTTCAGGCGACCAAAATACGAGAGCAGGTAATTTTCATTTTGCAGGTTGTTGGTAGGAGTGATGTTTGCAAAGTTACCCTGGAATGTATCGAAGAAGTTATCTGAAGATGTAGTGCGGTTTGCACCCCAGCGATCAGTTTGAGTATACTGTTGTTCACCACCTACAAGCAACGAGAAGAAGTGTGCATCAGTGAAGTCAAAGTCATATTGTGCAGTGTTCTGCCAGTTCCAGCGCTTGTTGGTACGATTCGTATTGGTAGCAGAACCTTTTGGCGTAAACCCGTCACCGTTGAGTGGAGACTGATAACTTTTATCTTCAATGGTAAGACGATCTATACCATAGGTAGTTCGCAGATTGAGGCCTTTAATTACTTCCCAGTTAGCATATACACTTCCCTGAATTTGTCCGCCATTCGAAATGAAATAATCATTATCAAGTACAATCATCGGGTTATAAAATCCGGACTGCTCAGTGTTACTCATTTTGCCGATGTTGCCACCGTCTGTGCTATAGGTTCCATCATTCAGGTACGGACCAACGTTGGGTGCCGTTACTAAAGGTAAACGACCAAGACCACCGGTATTAAATGCCTGTCCGGGTAATGAACCGGTATTAGGTGCTTCATTTATACTGTTGGAGTAATTCATATTTACTCCTACACGAAAGTTGTCGAATACCTTATGATCTACATTAAGGCGTGTTACTGTTCTTTCGAAAGAGTTATTCTTGATCATACCTTCCTGCGAAGTATAGCCTACCGACATATAGTATGTAGTGAGGTCTGTTCCTCCGGAGAAGTTTATATTATGTGAATGCGAGAATCCTGTTCTGTATACTACATCATACCAATCGGTATCTATAGGTTTACCATTTGCATCATTGGTAGGGAAGAATGCAGCTGCCTGATTGTTGTTAGCCCTGGCTTCATTCTTAATAGTCATGTACTGGTCAGCATTGAGCAGGTCGAACAAGCGAACCGGATTTGACCAGCCAACCCAACCTTCGTAATTGATTTTCGATTTGCCTTTGGTGCCTCGTTTAGTGGTGATCAGAATTACACCTGCGCTGGCGCGTGAACCGTAGATCGCACTCGCGGAAGCATCTTTCAGAATTTCTATACTTTCAATGTCACCCGGGTTTAAGTTACCAAGCGGGTTGTTAGCTGCAGAGTTTGTAGAATTATCGCCGGTGAACGTTGGTATACCATCAATAACAATCAATGGATACGAGCTCAGGTTGATTGAGTTAACACCACGAATGCGTATAACGGGTGCGTTGTTCAATACACCGTTGGGTGTTGTGATATTTACCCCGGCTGCTTTACCCTGAAGTGCCTGATCGAAACTTTGAACAGGAGCAGTAGCAATCTCAGCCCCGTTGATGGATGCAATTGATCCGGAGATTTCTTTTCTGGATTGTGTTCCGTATCCCACGACAACAATTTCACTCAACTGTGTAATGTCCATGGCAAGCGGAACATTGATTACGGTTTGCTCTCCGATTTCAATCTCTTTTGTCTCGAGACCAATAAAAGTGAAAACTAAAGTTCCTCCAGAGCCTGGAGTTTGAATTGAATAATTACCGTCAGCATCGGTGGCCACACCAACCGTGGT
>CAMLLI010000596.1 GCA_946480685.1 uncultured Flammeovirgaceae bacterium
ATTTATTAACAGAGAATGTAAAGAAGTACCCATACGCTGACATGGACAGAATGATCCCCACACTCTGCAACACAATAATCCATACAGCGGTGAGCGAATCTTTAGCGGCCAGCGTTAAGGCAACCGTACATGCTCCACCGGTACCCGCGAGCCCATGTATCATACCTACCCAAAACGAACGACTGAATTTCCGGATTACCGGTTTAGCGTCAACCCGTATTGTTGCCGGCATATAGTTTCTGCGTATTGCGAGCACTCCTAACCAGATCATTAACGGCCCAACCAGCAGCTCTACTTTACTGGCTACTTCCAGCGAGAGATTTGATTTCAATATAATTACCAATACAGCAAACAGGATGAGACTCAGAGAATGTCCTAATGCCCAGTGAGACGATCGCCAGATCAATTTCCATCGCTGCACAGAAGTTTTCCTTTCTTCACTCGCGAGCACTGAGACAGCCGCCATGTGATCGGGCTCGAACGAATGCTGCACACCCAATAACAGCGAATCAATAAGCAGGTAGTTAATCATATATACTTGTTCTATACGCTTTCTATTGTTACTCTTCCATACCGATATATATAGTCTTCAATTGTTGTAAAGCTTCACTGGAAGGATTTTGCCAAAGACCACGCTGCACCGCTTCAAGCAGACGTTCACTCATGTCGCGCAACGCCCACGGATTTGCTTTCTCGATGAAGGCGCGTGTATCTGCATCGAAGAGGTATGACTGTGCGAGTTCTTCATACATGAAATCTTCCACGAGGTTTGTAGTCGCATCATACGCGAACATGTAGTCAAGTGTAGCGGCCATTTCGAATGCGCCTTTATAACCGTGACGCTTCACACCTTCAATCCATTTGGGATTTACCACGCGTGATCGAAAGACTTTCAGCAGTTCCTGTTTCAGCGTTTTTATTTTCGGATTGTCCGGCCGAGCGTGATCGCCAAAGTATATCTCCGGTTGTTCACCACGTTCCGTTTGTACAGCATTGGCAAGTCCTCCCTGAAATTGATAGTAATCATCCGAATCGAGAATGTCGTGTTCACGATTATCCTGGTTCTGCACAACGGCCTGGATATGCGCCAGCCGGTTACGGAAAGGCTTGACGGCAGATATACCTCTCGCCTGTTTATCATAGGCATAACTGCTCCACGTAACGTATGCTTCCGCCAGGTCTGCGGATGTATTCCAGGCTTGCTCATCAATCAGCGCCTGAAGTCCTGCACCGTACGCACCGGGTTTGGATCCGAATACTCGATACATCGCCATCTGTCGTGATTGCACCGGGGTATATCCCTGTGTTGTCCACTGCTCCGTATCCTGATGGGTGCGCTTGCGAATAAAGTTCTCTTCATCGGTTTCATCCAGCGAAGCTACCTTCTCCACGACAGCGTTGTACAGAGAAATTATATCGGGAAATGCATCTCTGAAAAACCCGGAGATACGTACTGTAACATCAATACGCGGACGTCCCAATTGAAACATGGGGATAATTTCGAAATCACTGACCCTGCGATTCACATTTTGCCAGATCGGTCTTACGCCCATTAATGCCAATGCCTGTGCTATATCATCGCCACCGGTGCGCATCGTGGCTGTTCCCCAGACAGATATTGCTATACTTTCCGGGTATTCACCATGTTCCTGTATATAGCGTTGCAGCAATGCCTCAGCACTTTTCTTACCAACCTGGTAAGCGGCTTCCGTAGGAACTGTGCGTACATCGATCGAATAAAAGTTCTTACCAGTCGGAAGTATATCCAGTCGGCCACGGGTAGGTGCACCGGAACCACCGGCAGGTATATATTTACCTGACAGTCCATCCAGTAAATGTTCTTTCTCAAGACGGGTATTCTTTAGCCTGGGAAGTGTAACGGATAAAATATAGTCAATTACAATAGCAGTAGCCGGAAAATCCAGATCCCAACTTCTCCCTGAATTTATACTGTCGATTACCAACTCCCGCGCTTTTAATTCCAGCACTTCAACTACGTCACCATGGGTACGACAATGAACGCCCCCTACATCCTGACCGAAAGGTGTTTCGAACTTTGCCTGCAAGGGATCAAATGCTATACCTATATCTGTAGCGAGTGCCTGTGTTATTCCTTGCACCCGGGCAGAAGGCAGTCGATGCAAGGCTATCAATAAATCGATGAGTTGTTCACCTTCTGGCATGCGTCCGAAAATATGAAGACCATCGCGGATCTGTGATTCTTTTATCTCACACAAATATCCATCGAGTTTAACCAGTAACTCATCCACATCATCAGACTGTACATCCAGATCTTTCTGAAGCTGATGTTCATTCACGAGACGTTCAATATTACCGCGCAGTATACGTGCCCGTTTGGCATCTGCATGAAACGCCTCATAATATTCATCAATGAGATTTTCAAGTTGCAGCAGTACACCATACGTTTCTGCACGTGTCATAGGTGGAATGAGGTGATCGATAATCACCGCCTGTGTTCGTCTCTTTGCCTGCGAACCTTCGCCCGGATCGTTTATAATAAACGGATAGAACTGCGGTATAGGACCGAGTATTGCAGCCGGAAAACAACTTGTCTCATCCGGTGCTATACTTTTGCCCGGCAACCATTCGAGGTTACCATGTTTACCGATATGAACAACAGCGTCTGCGCAAAACTCCTGTTGTATCCAGATATAAAAAGCAAAGTAATAATATGGCGGTGGCAGATCGGGAGAATGATAGGACTTATGAACATCCAGGTGATACCCGCGTGAAGGCTGTATACTGACAAACAAATTTCCTGAATATATACCGGGCAATGCAAACCCATCCCCATCAAAGTACGGATCGTTTGCGATGTCTCCCCACTGCGCATATACTTTTTCCTTCAGCACCGGCGACAGCGCATTATATACTTTGTAAAATGAATCGAGCGAAATACGTGTCTGGTATGGACGTGTATGCCGTGATGCCGATTCATTTGTAATCCGGGACGAGATCCAGTGCATCAATTCATCGCCATGCTTTGGAATTATATCCCCTATAGTATATCCCTGCTGTTGTAACGCGTGAATGATTTCAACCGTGCTCTGGGGAGTATCAAGTCCTACACCATTGGCAAGCCTGCTGTCTTTATTCGGATAGTTTGGAAGAATGAGGGCAATGCGTTTATCACAGCTCTTCTTTTCCTGCAGCGCTATCCAGTTACGGGCAAACTGTGTAACGAAATTACAACCCGGTGGGTACACGCTATAGTATACAGAACTGGAATCCGTCAGTGTATCCTTATCACGCGCCTTCTTGAATGAAATGGGCCGTGTAATGATGCGACCATCCAGTTCCGGCAGCGCTACATTCATCGCTATATCCGTGGGCGACAGTCCAAAGCTACCCTCGTTCCATGCCTCGTATGTAGAAGATGCATGGATAGCCTGTATGACCGGAACACCGATCCGGCTATATATAAATTCCGCCATATCAGCTTCCTGAAATTGCCGAATAGAAAAGCCTGTGGTATTGATAATCACCCGAAGCCTATTTTTCTTCAGGATATCGAGTATCGCGTGCAATTCATTTACCTGGTGTACTTCCCGGAGGCTGTTTACAAAAAGTATAACTGATGAAGTATTGCAGCGTTCCAACGCATCTACTATATACTGGTGTGGCTCCAGGTTATCGGAAAGATAATGTGCCCGGTATGCGATCGTAACAACAGCAGCTGCTTGTGCTGCAACATGCTCCTTTGAAAGAATACCATGTGCCGGGTGGAAGAGAAATAGATCCGGTACAGCCAACGGTTCATCTATTGCCAAATCAAAACCGAAGAACGTATTCAGCAATAATTTTAATGCAGCATGGCTGTTGGGTATACTTACCGCGTGAAAGTATTTCCAAAGTTGATTAAACAGCACAACATCCACAGACGAGCATTGCATCAGTTCATGATCTACAGAATCATGTCCCGGCAGGAAAATAACCGGTATACTATATTCACGATTTAACGCAATGATCTGCTCCACGAGGTAACCAAAGTAACTACGGCCTCCGA
>CAMLLI010000597.1 GCA_946480685.1 uncultured Flammeovirgaceae bacterium
ATTCTCTTTATGCATGGTTAGTAATTATACCAGTGATGCGTCAAGACTGATGTCGGTATTCAGCAGTTTGGAAATAGGACAATTCTCCTTGGCATCTTTAGCACTTGCATCAAACTTGTCTTTGGATATACCCGGCACTTTTGCTTTGAGTGTCAACTCCGATTTTGTGATCACACCATTATCGAAGGTAATCGTGCAGTCAGTAGAAAGTTCATCAGCGGTAAAGCCTGCTTCTTGTAACACAAAGCTGAGTTTCATGGTAAAACATCCGGCATGTGCAGCAGCGATCAGTTCTTCGGGGTTGGTTCCAACGCCTTCGGCAAAGCGAGAGTTGAACGAGTATTGTGTTTTGTTTAACACAGTGCTTTGGGTGGAGAGGTGGCCTTTGCCATCTTTACCGGAGCCATTCCAAACGGCAGTTGCTTTTCTTTTCATGTGCAGTTATAATTTAAAGTAAACGAATATAAATCCAGAACGAGCTGGTGTGATATCTCACTGACTAAATTTAGAAATGAAATTGAACTATACCACACGTTATTTTTATACCGGTATAAAGTTCTTGTTAAGAAAAAATTTTTTCAGATCGTACAGCAGGACGTGACCCCGTGCTTCCGTTCACTTCTAAACCTGTAGAATTGTAAAAGGCGGTGCAATGCAGAGGTTTACGTTGGTTTTTATACCGGCTATATATACAACCAGTGCCTTCATAATTATATGCGGCTCACGTTGGTATGCAAAAATCAATTTGGCTATCTTTCATTGTATAGCATAGCTGAAAAAAATAAACTTTTGCCAAATGCTATTACACGGAATGAAATTTCACCGGATGCAAGTCTTTCAAAAATACTCGGTTTCATTTGGCTGTAATACCACCTTTTGTTCTGAAACGAGGAGGCGAGTGGTGAATTTATCTATCTTTGCAACCGTTTTCGAATGGTTTTTTAAAAACATTCGGGTTTAAACAATTCATCAACTGATTTCTAAATTTTAATCTATGGCATACATTGAACCGGCCCCGCTGAAGGATAAAGAGAATCCCTTCGAGGCTATGATGTCGCGCTTTAAAGTGGCTTCTGAAATTCTTGGTCTGGAAGAAGAGATCTACAACGTTTTGAAGAATCCAGCCCGCCAAGTGATCGTATCGCTGCCTGTAACTATGGATGACGGAAGCATCCGCGTGTTTGAAGGCTACCGTGTTATCCACTCCACTATACTGGGGCCTTCCAAAGGAGGAATTCGTTTTGACCCGCATGTAAACCTCGATGAAGTAAAAGCACTTGCTGCATGGATGACCTGGAAGTGTGCTGTAGTAGATATACCGTATGGTGGTGCCAAAGGTGGTGTAACATGTAACCCGCGCGAGATGTCTGCCGGAGAAATTGAACGACTCATGCGTGCCTATACGCAGGCGATGGCTGATGTATTCGGACCCGACCGAGATATACCGGCACCGGACATGGGAACAGGACCGCGTGAGATGGCGTGGCTCATGGACCAGTTTTCGCGTAACCAGGGAATGACTACCCATGCCGTTGTAACCGGTAAACCACTCGTGATGGGTGGCTCTCTCGGAAGAACAGAAGCTACCGGGCGCGGTGTGATGGTATCTGCGATGGCTGCCATGGAGAAGCTGAAGATCAATCCTTATAAAGCTACATGTGCTGTGCAGGGTTTTGGTAACGTGGGCTCGTGGGCTGCACGACTGCTGCACGAACGTGGTTTGATTGTACAAGCTGTAAGTGATCTTTCCGGTGCATACTATAATGAAAAAGGTATGGACATCGAGAAGGCTGTGAAATATAGAGATGCCAACAAAGGATCGCTGGAAGGTTTTGATGGAGCAGAGAAAATCAGCAATGAACAGCTGCTTACACTGCCAGTTGATTTACTAGTTCCGGCAGCAACTGAAGATGTAATTACCAGTTCAAATGCATCGAGCATCAAAGCGAAACTTATAGTAGAAGGTGCTAACGGACCAACATCATCCCGAGCCGATAGTATCATCAATGAAAAAGGAATTGTTGTAGTGCCCGACATCCTGGCCAATGCCGGTGGTGTTACCGTGTCTTACTTCGAGTGGGTGCAAAACCGCTTAGGCTATAAATGGACTGCAGACCGTGTAAACCGAAGAAGTGACCGGATCATGAAAGATGCTTTCAACAACGTGTATAAAACTGCTCAGGAATATAAAGTGCCGATGCGTATTGCTGCTTACATGGTAGCGATAGATAAGGTTTCAAAGACATACAAGTTCCGCGGAGGATACTAATAACAGACTTACGCGAAAGATTAAGAAATACCGGAGCTGTAATTTCTCACTTTCGTGAATCGCTATCCCGGAAATCACACTAAATTTGCACAGCAGGTTTCATATACTTGCTGTGCTTTTTTATTTTTAAACGAACTATACGCATTAAATTATAACGATCATGACCATTCACCGCGAGGGCCGCATATTACTGTTTGTATTACTTCTTATTCTTTTTGCATTGAACTGGGCTGTGTTTTATTTCTTCCCCACCAGTGCCCTGGTGCAAAACAGTGTTATCCTCTCCAGTGTTATTTTCTACCTGCTGATTCTTCAATTCTTCAGAAACCCGATCTTCTCCATAACGAAGAATGAGAAACAAATTCTCGCCCCTGCCGATGGTAAGGTAGTGGTGATTGAAGAGACCGAAGAGACTGAGTATTTGAAAGGAAGAAGAAAGCAGATCTCTATTTTCATGTCGCCGGTAAACGTGCACGTTAACCGTATGCCGATCGGTGGTACCATCAGTTTTTATCGTTACCATGCCGGTAAGTATCTGGTGGCATGGCACCCGAAATCAAGCACAGAAAATGAACGGACAACGGTAGTTGTTAAAACGAAGAACGGTGTTGAGATTCTTTTCCGCCAGATAGCGGGAGCACTTGCACGCAGAATAAAATGCTATGTAAAAGAAGGTCAGGCACTCGAGCAAGGTGAGGAGTTCGGCTTTATCAAGTTCGGTTCGCGTGTAGATATATTTCTACCACTCGATACGAAAGTTACCTGCAAGATTGGCGATGTTACAAAAGGTGGCAGAACAGTTATTGCTGAATTAAATTAATCATTATTAAAAAGTTACATGGCTTTTGCCAAGGCATCGTAAACCGGTGCTATACATTTAGCCGTCATAACAATATCAAGCAGCCGTATCCGCTGGTTTTGCTTTAAATAAGGTACATAAAATATAGTGTTAGCACTGTAAAATACGCAGTCGCTAACACTCGTTACTATTTTAATTATCCCTATTTTTAACAAAGAATTTTTTCGCACCACCTGGACTAGTACCTGTAAATTTTTCCCCTATTTCTTCATGAAGACATCCAGTTCAATCAAGTTCTCTTCTGCCCGTAATGATTTTTTTGCGACACTGAATCAGCGCGTGAATGAGTATTTCAAAACCAATAATATATCCCGTTACGCAAACTTGGAGATGAAGGTTAAGACGACCTTCATGTATGTGTTATACCTGGCTCCCTATATATTGATGATAACCGGTGTTGTTAGCAACGTGTGGCTTATGCTGGCACTTTGTATAGTGATGGGCTGTGGCGTTGCCGGCATCGGATTGTCTGTTATGCACGATGCAAATCACGGTGCATACTCCAATAAAAAGTGGGTTAATCAATTACTCGGCTATTCACTGAATGTAGTAGGTGGTAATGCCTTTAACTGGAAAGTGCAGCACAACGTGTTACACCATACCTATACGAACGTTCATGACGTAGATGAGGATATCAGCCCGCGCGGTATATTAAGAATGACACCACACAGTGACTGGAAAGGTATACACAAGTTTCAGCATATATATGCATGGGTGGTGTATGGCCTGATGACTTTTGTGTGGGTATTTGTGAAAGACTTTGTTCGCATTGTCCGCTATCAAAAAGATGGCCTAGTAAAAAATCAGAAAGCAGATATACGTACCGAGTGGACTATATTAGTTGCAACCAAGGTTATTTACGTGTTCTATATATTCGTTGTGCCCATGTTTATATT
>CAMLLI010000598.1 GCA_946480685.1 uncultured Flammeovirgaceae bacterium
CGGCAGGCTCTTTGGTAAGCTCGGTCTGGCGACTGATAATGGTTTGTATACCGTTGATAATCTGAGCCGACACAACAACCGGATCTATACCCAGCCACGGTGCAGAACCATGCGATTGCTTACCGTATACTTTAATAGTAAACCAATCGGAAGCCGCCATCATGCCGGCAGGTTTATAGGCGATCTGTCCGAGTTTACGAATGCCTTGTATATGCATACCGAAGATCACATCTACTTTCGGATTTTCAAGTACACCTTCTTTTACCATCAGGTCTGCGCCACCTTCTTCACCGGCAGGTGCACCTTCTTCGGCAGGCTGAAAGATAAATTTTACTGTACCCTTCAGATCTTTTTTATTCTTCGTGAGTATCTCGGCAACACCCATGAGTATAGCTACGTGCGAGTCGTGACCACATGCATGCATAACACCGGTTTCCTGTCCGTTAAATGTAGTCTTCTCTTTCGATGCAAAAGGTAAACCGTTACGCTCTGTTACGGGTAGTGCATCCATATCCGCACGCAATGCTATAACAGGTCCGGGTTTACCGGTTTTAAGTAACGCAACCACACCGGTGTGAGCAATGCCTGTTTGTACTTCAAGACCCAGTGCCTTAAGATGTTCGGCAACATACGCTGCTGTTTTTACTTCACGATTGGACAACTCCGGATACTGGTGCAGATGTCTGCGCCATTCTATAACTTTATTTTCTATTTCTTTTGCCTGCTGATCCAGTTTGACCTGTACTTTTGGATTTACCTGGGCGTACAGCGTGGCCGTAGCAAACATTAGTACGAGGCTATAAAAAAATTTTGTCATAGGTATGGCTTTATACCCGGACAATATATTGATTATCGATTTGGCAACCAACCGCAAATAGTATGGAGTGGGTTAAAATATTTTCGAACGATGCAGAAGCACGAAGTCGCATTTTACCAGATAAACCTCAGCTGCTGGTGATCTATGGTAAACGTATTTGCCTGGTATTGCACGATGAGAATTTTAGGGCAGTGCAAGATGCCTGCTCGCATAACGGTGAGTCGCTTAGTAAAGGACAGGTAAATTACCTTGGTGAAATTGTCTGTCCGTGGCATGGCTATCGGTTTCGGCTGGACAGTGGTCAGGCCTGTGATTCGTCATCACCTGATCTGAAAACCTTCCCCGTTAAATCAGACGATTCAGGTTTTTTTATTGGCATTTAAAATAGATTAATACCTATTTTCGTTTTTTACTCGCTTCGTGTAAGCAGAACCCGAATACTATATTATGCAACTTCGTTTTCTGATCATCCTTTTGTTTATCAGCATTCAAGCCGTAACTGCGCAAAGTTATTTTCGCGATACCAACTGGATAGACCAATTAAACCTTTCGGGTGCTTTGCCTGAAAAATTACTGAGCACACGCACCGTAGTGTTCTATGACTACACGCTTACCGGAAAAGAACTTAAAGACACACAGGAATATTTTCAGCGCACGGGTATCGATGCCATTGTATATTATGAACTGGATATACTCATGGCCGGAAAAGATATTACGCGCGCTTACGCGGATATGCTGAACAAGCGCGAGATAACGAACATCGCTTTTCTGGAAAAGAAAGACACCGGGTATAGATTAATACTGACAACCTATAACGGAAAGGAAAATATAGTTGATCCGAAACAAACGGCATGGTCTGCATCGCATACGGTGCTTACGGAGTTACTCAAGAATGTTTATCGCACTGCATCCAGTGTTCAGAAAAAACAGAACCTGTTAATCAACGACCTTCCTGAAATTGGTCCTACTGTAAACCCGATCATGGGTAAACGAAATGAGTTCTTTGCCATTGATCTGAAAGTTGATCCGCTGGCAGTACCGAAGTTCGGTGATGAAGCGCTCGATAAACAACTCGAAGATATCCTCAAGAACAATTACCCGCTGAAGTATAAACTTACCGACCCTGCACTCACTGACAAGGAATTACGCAAACAGGGCTCACTCTATGTACTCTGTATTGTACAGGGCAGAGGTTCTGCTTTAAAAGAAGTACTCGGGTACGCAGTAACACCCTCGGAAAGTGCCCTGGTATCGGTAACCTATCCCGAGGCTGCGCATCAGCAACTCAAAAATATACCTTCCAACACACCGGTATATAAAGTATACTTTAAGCACATTGATTCGGGCAATGTATTTCTTGGAACCAAGTGGGATGCAGACCTTACGTGGGACCAGGCGCTTCTCAACAACATTCGGGGCTTAAAGACGGAACTCAAGCTGAACTAGCCTATAGCAGTAACCGCTATATATAGCTTACTCTATTCAACATCAATCGCTTTACCTTCCTGCAGCGCTATAAAAGGTTTGTGAGTTTTCTGCGATCGGGAAAGTGCCAGTGCCAAGTCCTGCACAGCTTCGTCCTTACCGTCATCTGCCAATGGGAATGTACCAAAGTGGCTGGCAACGCTAAACGATGATTGGGTATCGTCATGTATTTGCACTGCTTCCTCCGGAGAACAATGTATAGGCGACATAAACCATTTTGGTTTGTATGCGCCAATCGGTATCAAGGCAGTTTTTATTGGGGCACAACGCGCTCCTATTTCTTTAAAGGTATGGTCGTTATAACCGGTATCGCCAGCGAAGTATATATTTCCATCTTTTCGCCGCAATAAGTAACCACACCAGAGTGTTGCATCGCGATCCAGCAGACCGCGGCCGGAGAAATGTTGCGCGGGTACAGACTGAACAGCTATATTCTTATCTATAGTCAACTCCTGCCACCAGTCTAGTTCATGAAAGGTATGTATACCCGATCGTTTCAAAAATGCACCAACGCCCAGCGGCACTATAAACTTTGGATGAAATGTCTGATGCAGCTTCTTCACGGTATGTATATCCAGGTGATCATAGTGATTGTGACTAAGCAATACCACATCGATCTGCGGAAGATCATCAAATGCAATTCCCGGCTCGCGCATTCGCTTTGGGCCTATCCATGAAAACGGACTCGCCCGTTCGCTATATACCGGGTCGGTCAGTATATTTAATCCATCGGTCTGTATTAGAAACGTTGTATGATTAATAAAGGTAATGCGTATACCCTGCGCTACGCGGGTGAGCGGTTTATCACCTTTTATGTGATTTCGCTGGGCTGTCCAGGGCGCGCGCTGCCGCTCGCGCATCCACTTTATAACATCCTGCAATCCTTTTGATTTTATACCACCCGGATTAATAAACTGTCTGCCATCGAAGTGATCGCTTACCGGACCTTTATAGCGTGGGGCCGACAGCGCGAAGCTCACCGATACAATTACCAGTGGTATTGCTAAAAGTAAAAGTAAAATCAAAATGACATATAGCATATAAAGCATGTGGTCTAACAATCAAACAAACTCCCGGGAGTAGACGATCCTGATCGGCTCTTATTGTAAGAACGAAAAATTTATACCGCCTCCCAAATAAAAAAAGGTACAAAGACTGCCTCAATGAAGTGAGTCTTTGTACCCTGATACTTTATGAAAAAATGGATCAGAGGCTCAGTGTGGCTCCGATGATGTAAACACCAGCTGTTTTATCCGTGCCGTAAAACTCACGGCTATCACTGTTCAAAACATTGCGCCCGTTAAAGAAGATACTCAACGGTTTTACCGGTGTATAGCTGATCCTGGCATTCAACAGAAACTTGCTGTCAATTTCTCCCAGACTTCCCGTGCCGGTGCGATCGGCATAGTCGTACTGGTTGTGACTGGCATATGTATAGCTGCTCAGGTTAATATTGAATTTGGAAGATGCTTTGTAGTTGCAATAGAAACCACCATACCATGACGGTGTGTTTTCATGATCTGAATCGCTATAGCTTGGATTGAAGTTCGGAGCATTATACTCCGACAACAAATTCTCTGTCTTTGTTTTCTGAACGGTTACAAACGGTTTTACCTGTATCTTTTCATTGGGCACATAGTTCAACGAAAGTGTAACACCATGTTGCGTTAAAGTTGTCGGTACGTTCTGGAACTGGTATGTTTTCGGAACCACAGCCGG
>CAMLLI010000599.1 GCA_946480685.1 uncultured Flammeovirgaceae bacterium
CCTACGGATTGATACAAAGTGTAGCCGATCTTCTAAAACTTATTCAGAAAGAAGATATAATTCCTGCAGCGGCCGATCGCTGGTTGTTTAAGGTAGCCCCCATTATAATTTTTGCTTCTGTGTTTGCAGGCTTCGCAGTGTTGCCACTGGCACCCTCGTGGACGGGAGCCGGAATTTCTTCTGCTGTATTTTTTCTGCTGGCCATTGTATCACTGGATGTGATCGGTATCATGATTGCCGGCTGGAGCTCGAACAATAAATATAGTGTGTTGGGTACGATGCGTTCTGCAGCACAGATCATTTCATACGAAGTGCCACTTGGTCTTTCTGTACTCTGTGTATGTATGATTTGCCAAACACTTGATCTTCAACAGATATCGTATCAGCAAGGCATCTATAGCGAACAGCCTCAGTACTTGTTTGGTATAAAGTCGTGGGGAATTGAGACAACAGCAACAGGAGGATTTCTGGCGTGGAATATTTTCAGAATGCCGTTGTTGTTTATTGTATGGGTTATCTTTTTTATTGCATCACTGGCAGAGAGCAACCGCGCGCCTTTTGATTTACCGGAAGCTGAATCTGAGATTGTTGCCGGTTTTCAGACTGAATACTCCGGGTTCCGTTGGGCCGTTATCATGCTGGCAGAATATGGAATGATGCTTTTAGTCAGTATATTAGGGGCGGTGTTATTTTTTGGAAGTTGGAATACGCCACTGCCAAACATCGCTGCCCTTCGGTTAGCAGAATGGACGAGCGGAACACCGGGCATGCTGAGTTCAACTCTCTGGGGTATTTTTTGGCTTTTAGGCAAGGCGTTGTTTTTTGTAGCGATACAGATATGGGTACGCTGGACATACCCGCGCCTGCGAGTTGATCAATTGATGAATTTGTCGTGGAAATATTTAACACCTTTGGCGTTAGTCCTGGTAATACTATGCGGACTTTGGAAAGTAATTTTTATTTAAAACGCGTGAAAATAATTTTTTCAACATTTCTGTTCTTTATAGTTCTTGGTCATTCATTTCTATATGCACAAAGTGAAGCTGACAAGCTTGAAGCTGCGCTGAAAGGTGAGCTTGCTGATACAGCACGCATACGTGTACTCACTGCACTGGTAAAAGAATACCAGTTCGTTGACTTTACGAAAAGTCAGACCTATACCGACGAGGCTCTTAAGCTTGCCGAAAAAACAGAATCGGTAAAGCATAAGGTAGATGCATACCTCACGGCATCTGTTCTATATGCCAGCACCGGTGATTTTAGCACTGCACTTCGCTTCGACAACCGCGCGCTGGAATTGGACATCACTACAAAAGACAGCACAAACATTTCGCGCGACTATAATAATATAGGTCACGATTACTATGACCTGGGTGAATACGATGATGCCTATTTTTACTTCACGCAATCGTATCGCATTGCCAGTGTTATAAAAGATACCTTGCGTATGCTCATCTCACTACACAATGTGGGCCGAGTGTTCAAAGAATTAGGACAGTACGATCAGGCACTTGATCATTTACAGTTGTCATTAAAGATGAGCCAGGAGCATCACGATGCTGAAGGTATAGCGTATGCACTGCACGAGATTGGCGATGTGATGTTGCGTAAAAATCAATATGATTCAGCGCTCACGTTTTTGATGGATGCGTTGGGCAAAGTAAGGTCCATGCATATCGATGAGATCCATCCGCAGGTGTTGGCAAATATAGGGTCAGTATATCTGAGCAAGAATGATTTTTCAAAGGCACTTACCTATTACGATTCGGCCTACACACTGCATGCTAAAACCAATAACCGCTATGGCATGGCCGAGATTGAATTAGGTCGCGGCATCGTGTTTATAAAACAGAAGAAGTATAACGAAGCATTGGATAAGATAGAAAAGTCGCTGGTAATTGCACGTGAGTTGAATGCGCGCGTGCTGGAGATCAGAAGCTTCTATCAGCTGTCGGTATTGTGGGAAACCAAAGGCGATCACAAAAAATCACTGGAGTACTTCAAGCAGTATAAATTACTGGAAGATACGTTGTTCAGCCAGGAGATGCAGGGGAAATTACTCCGCGACCAGATCCGCTTTGAAACCGAATCGCGCGACACGCAGATTGCAGCGCTCAGCCGGTTACAGACTTCACAGCGAAGCGAGTTAAGAAAACAGGAGTTCGTTCGAAATATACTGGTAGTGGTGATGGCGTTGAGTGCTATTCTGCTCATAACCGTTTACCGCAGCGGGCAACGCAGACGCAAGATCAACATGTTGCTGCTGAATCACCAGGATGAGATGGAGAAAAGAAGTGAAGAACTTGAACGTCTCAACCAGGTAAAAGATAAATTCTTCTCCATCATCTCGCACGACTTACGTTCTCCTATAAATGCTTTGGCTGGCTTACTTGACCTGATCGATAAAGGCGCGATCAAACCAGAGGAGATGCACAAGCATACCAAAGAACTTAAAGTCAGGTTTAACCATACGCGCACGTTGCTGAACAACCTGCTCGATTGGACATTGTTACAAATGGACAAGTTGAACCTGCAGGCCGCGAAGATAAATTTATACCGACTCGTAGAAGAAAATATACAGTTGCTGGGCTCGGTACAGGACAAGAAGATCTCTATGATCAACGAAGTGCCGGAGAATGCCATCGGTTTTGCTGACTCCAACACCATCAACCTCGTCATTCGTAACCTGATGACCAACGCCATCAAATTTACCAATGATGGAGGTCATGTTGTTATTGCAGCGCGCGAGCAAGGTCGCGAGTGGATCGTATCCGTAAGTGACAATGGTGTAGGCATGAAGCCCGAAGTATTAAACATGCTCTTCGATAAAACAGCTCCTTATACAACCCGCGGTACCGCCAACGAGAAGGGTACTGGTCTTGGTCTTATACTCTGCAAAGAATTTGTTGAGAAGAATGGCGGACGCATCTGGGTTGAAAGCGAAGAAGATAAAGGAAGCACGTTCTACTTCACACTGCCGAAAGCCTAAGACGTTAGTCGTTAATCGTTATCCGTTACACGTTAGTCGTGATCAGTTAATCATAAGCACTGCTAACGAATAGCAGTTAACGATTAACTTATAACGGATAACGTGTAACCGATAACGATTAAAATCAAAATTATACTTCCGAACATCTTTTTCCCTCCTATTTTTGTTACCCGGATATGGAAGGAATAAGTGTTACATATTTTGGTAAGATAGCAGAGGTAATCCGATCGCTGGCGGCAGGACTGAAGATCACCTTCAGGCACATGCTGAAAGCACGCAAAACCCGTAAGCCTGTTGTTATTACCGATCAGAATTATTTTCAGTCTACCGAAGGAATCAATACCATTCAGTATCCGTACGAAATGCAGCCCGTGCCAGACACCGGCCGTTACCGTCTGCACAATGAAATTGACGACTGCATTGTGTGTGACAAGTGCGCGAAGATCTGCCCGGTAAATTGCATCACCATAGAACCTATCAAAGCGATTGAAGAGATCGGTAAAACTTCCGATGGAACTTCAAAGCGTATATATGCTGCCAAGTTCGATATAGACATGGGCAAGTGCTGCTTCTGCGGTTTGTGTACAACGGTGTGCCCTACAGAATGTCTTACCATGACGAAAGTATACGATTTCAGTGTGTTCGATATCCGCGAGCATAATTACGTGTTTGCTGAAATGACGGAAGCCGAGATCGCCGAAAAGAAACGAGTATACGAAGAGAATCAGAAAAATAAAGCTGCAGCGAAAGCAGTGGCTGAACCTGTTGTCAATACAGCGACAGCTCCGGAAGAGAAGAAAGATATAGCAGAAACACCTAAAGCTGCAAAGCCCGTTTTCAAACCTAAAATTAAACCTGCGGTACCACCGCCTGCCAGCGAATGAACTTTGTAACGATACTGTTCTATTTTTTTGAAGCAGTCGCAGCGCTGGCGGCATTAAGCCTGGTGCTGGTGCGCAATGTTTTTTATGGCGCGTTGATACTCGTTGTATGCCTGTTGTCGCTCGCTGCTATATATGTGTTGGCATT
>CAMLLI010000600.1 GCA_946480685.1 uncultured Flammeovirgaceae bacterium
TCTCACGCGAGATTCTCCATGCAGCACCGACTGAAGGAAAATATCCCCAGCGATGATTTACACCGAAAGCAGACGAACCATCTCTTCTCAATGACAACTGCAATAAATAACGACTGTCGTAATCATATTTTACACGTAAAAAATCAGAGATCAAACGGATCTGATCATATATACTTGATCCAAAGTCTACGCGAAAATCGCTGACACCATAAGGATTACTGAGCGAGAGATTGTTATAGCTTACATCATCCGTTGAAAAATTTGTACTGGATGTCTGGAAGCCATCGCCATTGGTATTCTCCTGCCATGAATACCCTAACACAGCATTTACCGAGTGATTACCAAAGGATTTGTCCCATGTAAAGTACGACTCGAAGATTACGTTGGTGTATTGATAGGTGTTGCGCAGCGCGAGACCATCTTTACCGGTTATGTTGATGAAGGCTGGATTATTGGGAGGATCAGGCGTGCTTCGTACGCTTTCAAATGTATTGGTAAAATAACTGTTATAGTATGCACCGTAGTTGGTAGTGAGGTTTTGATAGGACGCCTGCAAATTATACTTCAGGTTAAACGGCAATTCGAGTTGCGCCGTGATCGAACCCAAAAATGTATTATACTTCGACCGCTCGGTTGCACTTTGCTGCATCGCCACCGGGTTATAGTCGCTGTTGTGGTTGTTTGTTGTAAATGCAAAGTACGATCCGTCAGCATTTCGCACAGGAACCGTTGGCAGATAACTTACCATTTGAGACAGCACCGTATTCCGATAGGGAACAAGTTTCGCATCGCTGAATGAATTGGTAAGCGACAGACCCAGCTTCAATTTATCACGAAGTGTTTTCTGCTCCACTCCGACTTTTGCTACCACTCTTTTCAATCCGCTTTCGCGGATGATACCTTCCTGGTTAAAGTAGTTAAGGCTCGCTATATAGGTTGTCTTCTCTCCTCCCCCGGTAAGTGAAAGGTTATGATTATGTGATACAGCTGAACTGCGTTGTACTTCGTTCTGCCAGTTCGTATTCACACCTAAATCATCGGCAGGGTTAAATGCCAAACCATTGTCCTGTACGAATGTGCGAAGCTGATTGGCATCCATCATTTCATATTGATGCGATACCTTATCTACTGAAATATAGCCGCTATAGGAAACGGTACCTTCTCCTTTTGTGGGGCGTCTGGTAGTAACGATAATTACTCCGTTCGCAGCACGGTTTCCATATATAGCAGTAGCCGATGCATCTTTCAGCACATCAATAGCCGTAATGTCATCCGGAGCGATAAGCGATATATCCGCACCGATCACACCATCAATAACAAACAAGGGCGATTGCGCTCCTTCACGCAATGTAGAAGCACCGCGAAGAATAATAGCGGCCGCACGATTCGGATCACCGCTTCTGGATATATTCAGTCCGGGAACTTTACCCTGCAACAATTGTCCTACATCACTAATTGCTCCGCGATTCAGTTCTTCTGTTTTAACCGTACTGATCGCACTCGTCAGGTTCTTGCGCGATTCGGTACCATACCCTACCACCACAACTTCAGAAAGCGTGGCTACATCTTCCGTCAGCGTTACATCAATTATACTTTGTCCGTTAACCGGCACTTCCTCTGAAACAAAACCTATAAATGAAAATACAAGCACCGCGTTGTTATCATTTACAACAACCGAATATGCACCGTTTGTATCAGTAGTTGTTCCGGTACTCGTACCTTTTATCTGGACAGAAACGCCCGGCAAGGGACCATCGCTTGATGTTACTTTTCCTTTTACCTGCAACGAAGCTTGCGCATTCGCTCCCTGCATAAATCCGGTTACACCGAGTAGTAAAAGAATTAACCATGTGTACAATTTTCTCATAGGCTTTGCTTGGTTTGGTGAAGATTTAGTATTAACTGTAAAGTAAACACTTCACGAACTTGACAATTCATTCGCATAATTTCCAGCCCAAACGCCTTTTTACTTACGAAACCGGTTTCGTAAATATATCATTTCATATCACCGCAACTTGTAAGGGTATATAAAACTATATATGAAAGAAGTATAAAATATACCTATAGATGAACATCCAATAAAAAATAAGGTATACTATATACTATAGAGTGTAACCTGGAATGGTCACACTAATAAACTATCATCGCTCATAACGTTGAAAGAACTCCCAGATAACATCGTTCGCATCAATAGCGGATGAAGGTATATCTGCCCAGTTACCAGGCTTTTCACCGCCGGGCCAGGCATGTCCTCCGTCTTTGGTCAGATAACTTTCAACGGTGCTGATTGCCGTGCATGCATTCCATACGGTTAATGTATAGCGATCGGTATTAACGGGAACATCGGGTGAAGCCGCACAATTATTTATATTTTTCCAGACAAGCAACACCGAGTCCACCGGTGCAAAGTGATATCCCTGTAAACCTGTACCACCGGTATATGGAACGGTTGTATCCAACGCAGAATGTATATGCAGTATAGAAACCGGGAGCGCAGGATTACACGGCTGCTGCATAGTCATCGTACCGCTAACCACCGCGATCGCGGCAATCCGATCGGACAACTCACACGCCAACCGATACGCCATCATACCGCCATTGGACATGCCTGTAATATATACCTTACCGGGATTGATCCTGTAATGTTGCACCAGGTATTCAAGAAGCTCACGTATATACTTTACATCATCAATCTGATGGGTCATAGCATAGTCGCAACATGTACCGGCATTCCAGGTTCGCAGTGCCAATACACCTTCACGTTGCACACCTTCGGGGTATACCACTATAAAACCAGAGGCTTCGGCTTTCTCGGTGAAATGATAATTGGTTTCGAACTGACTTGCACTTCCTCCTGCACCATGAAGCGCTATCACCAATGAAAACGTCTTTGCTTCATCGTCATAGTACTCCGGGGGAAGATTCAAGAGGTAAGTGCGTGCACGATTGTCGACTGTGATCGAGCCTTGTACCCGGTATACTTTCGCTTCATCATCGGAATCTTTACAGGATGGTGCAACCATCAAGAGTATCCATAGTAACGGGCTGGCAAGAACAAATCGACTCATAGCGAAATACATTTAACCGCTGATCTGAAATTCTACGTTAAAGAACGAAAATCAGCAGCTATGTATTGCTATAAAACAGTGAAATGGAAATGAGGCAGGCAAAACCGCCTTACTGGTATATCTCGTAAGAATGCGAATGATGTTCCGACTCAGATTTAGTCTTCAAAAAAAATCGGTCCGACAGTATATCGATATTGTTATCCCAGATGATTGAGAACCATTTCCGGCAACTTGGTGCAGATATCAAACCGGAGCGGTTTTTCAATATAGCGTATCACCTGCGAGTACTGTTTTGCTCTTTCGTGATCGCGTGCATCAATAGAAGAAGATATCAATATAATTTTCATTTGGTTCCAGATCGGTGTCGACTTCATGGAATCCAGAAATTCCCAGCCGTTCATCAGCGGCATGTGTATATCGAGGAGTAACAGGTAATTTTCTGTTTCACTGCCATGGGCACAGAGGTAGTCGAGCGCAGCTCTGCCATTCTGAAAGCTCAACGGCTCTTCGGTACATAAGCCGCTCCGTATAGCGATGCTTTTATGCAATAACAATATAACGGGGTCATCGTCTATAATTAATACTTTAAAACGCATGACCTCTTTCAATTTTCCAGTTGTTCTGTTTTACGAACGATCTCATGTATAACATTGTCCAATTCATCGGCTGATACCATAATGTTGTTGAGCACTTCCTGTAAATTCAGCTCTTCTGCCGGCATAAACTTGATGAACTCAATAAGACCTTTTATTCTGGCCAACGGTGCCCGAACCACATGCGACTGTATCCACGCAATTTCATTTAATCGCTTATTCTTCTCTTCTATATCTTTTACATAACGCATTTGTACCGTTATATCTTTAGCCAGCACCAAACGCGCTTTTCTCCCATCGAGTTCAATCAGGTTGCTTTGGATATCTACACAT
>CAMLLI010000601.1 GCA_946480685.1 uncultured Flammeovirgaceae bacterium
TAAAGAAGTAATCAGCATACTCAAAGTCGGTGGTGTTTCGTAATATACCTCCGTACTCATCAGCCTGCAGCATGTTTCTTCTGAAATTGAAGAACAATCTATAGGTACTATCTTTGGACTGATACGCAGTATATAAATCATAATAGTTGGACAGTACGTTACGATCTCCTTTGCCGGCCCGTTGTACTTGTTTATCTATAAACAGTCCGCGGTAATTAAAGCCTACATTCCACAGCGGATTGATGTTACGACTATAATTTGCCCGCGTGATGGATCTGCCCTTTCCCCCGAGAATTACTTTCATGTTCGAGTAAGGAGACCGTGTATTGTAATACTTTACCTGCTCGGTATCCCACACCAGGTCGTATTGATGAAAACCGGAGCTCACACCAATCACATCGGGTACCTGGTAATAGATAGGATTCATAGCCGTACCTATATTTCCCAGGTCCTGGTACATATTTTCGTGCTGCTGAATGTAGGTATAGCGGTGGAAGTTACGGGGCGTAGTATCAATGAAGTGATACGTTTGCTTGTTCAGCAATACATCTTCTTCATAAAAATAGCGTGAAGTCTTTGGGCCGTAAACCTGCTTGGTAGTATCATCGATAACGCGTGACCCTCTGCGGGGAGCATCGATCTGCGCATACGCCCACGGGCCTATGGCGAAGAGACTTACTAAAAGTATTACCTGTTTAAAACGCACGCGCAAAAATAGACTTTTAAATGATTTGAGATGGTTTCGGCTCATTCAGGGACTGCATTTAAAATCATCGCATCAAAATCCTGTCCATTTTTTAGAAATTTCACTTCTATCGGAATATAAAATAATGGAAGGCTCCGGGTTTCTTCAGCAAATTTACGATCGGCCAGCTTTACCATATCTTTTTCGGTTGTAATGAAGCTAACGGACGGATCGTTCTTTACTATATCGCGAAAGCGCCTGAAATCGTCCAAGGTATATTCGTGGTGATCGGCCAGGTTGAAATGGTGCACGATGGTGCTGGTTGTTTCAATAAACTTACGGAAAGGTGTGGCATTGGCTATACCTGTGATCAACACCACGCGGTTATTCAACGGTTGGGCTGGAGCACCAAATGGAATTGTATCGCCATAGTGAATGGTTGTAAAGAACACTGGCCTGGAAGTATAATTCCTCACCGCTTGCTCAATCTCCATACGTTCATCGATCGATATCTCCGGGGGACATTTCGTGATCACCACTACATCGGCGCGGGCTGCATTGCTGCGCGATTCACGAAGTCTCCCAGCCGGCAACAGGTAATCGGTATAGAACGGACGATTATAGTCTGACAAGAGTATATTGAAGGAAGGCTTTACGCGTCTGTGCTGAAAGGCATCGTCCAGCAGCACGACACTTACGTCATCGTGTTCTTGTAAAATATTAGGGATTGCAAAGGCGCGATCTTCTCCCACAGCAACAACAATCTTCTCTTTAAACTTACGATAGAATTGCAGTGGCTCATCACCCAGCGTCTCGGCATTATCCTGGTCCGAAGCAATTCGAAATCCTTTTGTCTTACGTCCGTAGCCACGGCTCAGCGTTGCTATAGTATACTTGTTTTGCAGCAGCCTTACCAGGTGTTCGATCATCGGTGTCTTGCCGGTACCTCCTACCGCCAGGTTGCCAACGTTGATAACGGGTATATCAAATTCAACCGAAGGCTTTAGTCCGCGATTATACAGAACATTGCGCAGCCAGGTAACGATGTTATACAGTACAGCAAAAGGAAATAAAAGAATACGGATCAATGCCATGCAATAATGAGGTAAAGGTGCTTTGTGTTATGCGGTGAGAAATTAACTTTGACGACTAACTCATTTCCGTAACGCGATAACACAATGGCCGTAAAGATAAAGGATGTAACCGATTACCTCGAATCTATTGCTCCCAGAAGCTACCAGGAGTCTTACGATAATGCCAGCCTCATTACCGGCCACGCCTCCTGGGAGGTGAAAGGTATACTGGTAACATTAGACTGCGTGGAAGCTGTGGTAGACGAAGCTATAGCCAAAGGTTGCAACCTGATTGTAGCACACCACCCGATCGTGTTCAGGGGGTTAAAGAAACTGAATGGCAATGGTTATGTAGAGCGCACGGTTATCAAAGCCATCAAACACGACATTGCTATCTACGCCATCCATACCAACCTCGACAACGTTTATACCGGTGTTAACCGGAAGATCTGCGAAAAGATAGGCTTGACGAACCTGAAGATACTCGTGCCTAAAAAAGAAACGCTGGGTAAACTCGTAACTTTTATACCTAAAGAAAATGTTGAAAATGTTTTGGCAGCCTTGCATGAAGCCGGTGCCGGACAGATCGGTAACTATAAAAACTGCAGCTTCAGACTCGAAGGCACGGGTACATTTATGCCGACCGATGAAGCGAACCCGCATATAGGGCAAAGCAATAAACAGGAGTATGTAAACGAAGTACGGGCTGAAGTAATTTTCCCACTTCACCTGGAAGGCAGGATACTCGCAGCACTTCGCCAGGCACATCCGTACGAAGAAGTTGCATATTATTTAAGCACCTTATTAAATGAGAATCAAGAAGTTGGTTCAGGAATGATCGGTGAGCTCGCGATACCTGCTGAACCTTTGGCGTTTCTTCAAGGTTTAAAGGTAAGTATGGATTTACAGATGATCCGTCACACCAACATCAATCACGGCCCGGTTAAAAAAGTGGCCGTCTGCGGAGGAGCGGGAAGTTTCCTGTTACCTCAGGCAATTCAAGCGGGGGCCGACATTTTTGTTACGGCTGACTTTAAATACCATGAATTTTTCGATGCTGATGGCCGCATAATTATTGCCGATATTGGCCATTATGAGAGCGAAGTATTCACCAAAGAACTTTTACAGGATGTTTTAATGAAAAAATTTTCTACTTTTGCGATCATTTTTTCAGAAACTGCCACGAATCCAATTAGCTACCTATAACGAATGGAAAATCAATCAATCGCACAGAAGCTTGAAGCACTCGTAAAACTCCAGTCCATTGACACCGAACTAGACGAACTTAAGAAACTCCGGGGCGATCTTCCCGATGAGGTTCAGGACCTGGAAGATGAAATCGAGGGCTACAAAACGCGTCTCACCCGCCACGAAGCCGAGCTAAAGGAGATCGAAGAAGGAAACAAGAAGCACAAAGAGAACATCAAGGAAGCTGAAAAGCTTATCAAGAAATATAGCGAACAGCAGAAGAACGTTAGAAACAACCGCGAATTTGACGCTATCACCAAAGAGATCGAACTTCAGGAACTGGAAATCCAGATCTGCGAGAAGAAGATAAAAGAAGGTAAGGATAGCATGACGCAGAAGAAAGACGAGATTGAAAAAACAAACAATCTCATCAAGGAACGTGGCGAGCACCTCGACAACAAGAAGAAAGAACTGAACGACATCATGGCCGAGAGCCAGGAAGAAGAGAAAAGACTTCTGGCAGAACGCGAAAAGGCTACCAAGAAAATCGAAGATAAACTCCTGAAGTATTACGAAAGATTAAGAGGCAGTCTCTCCAACGGACTGGCTGTTGTACGCGTAGTACGTGGCGCGGCTGAAGGTTGTAACATTGTTATACCTCCGCAGAAGATTGCTGAGATCCGCGAGAAAAAGAAAATTGTAATCGATGAACATTCTGGTCGTATCTTAGCGGACGTTGATATGGATTCCCTCGATGAAGGCGACAAACCCAAAACTGCTAAAACTGCTACCCCTGCACCTAGCCGCAGAAAGAAAGTTGAATAACATTGTATTTTGTTTACACCTAAAGGCAAGCCTTGTCGCTTGCCTTTTTTTATGCTGCCTGCTGCCCGCACGTGCACAGGAGTGGAAGTTTGATGCTATATCGCAGCAGGCATACGACCACGTTCTCAATCTCCAGATGGATGAAGCGCGTGCATTGCTGCCGAATCCTAAAACACCTCAACAACATTCTGTACTGGCGCTGGCCGATGCGCTTGAACTTC
>CAMLLI010000602.1 GCA_946480685.1 uncultured Flammeovirgaceae bacterium
AGTATATTTCTCGCGGATTGCCAGCGCTTTGCGATGGTATACCAGCGCGCTGTCATATAGTTTCATCCTGTCATAGAGAAACGCAATGTTGGCTAATGACATGGCCACACCGAGTTCCTTGCCAGTACGTTTGTCGATTTCCAATGCCTGACGATAATATTTCATCGCACCTTCAAAATCATTCTGACTCGAACAATTGTTACCCAGATTGACAAGCACATCGGTCTTGTCAGCTAACGCTTGCAGTGAGTCAAAGATCACTAACGCCTTGTTAAAGGTTGTAGCTGCCTCCTTGTACATGCCCGTTTCCTTGTAAATTATTCCAATGGCATTTAGTGTATAGCCAACGCTATAGGCGTTCTTCGCAGCATCTTCAATGGCAAGACAACGTTGGTATGCAGCAAGACTTTTTTCATAGTTGCCGTAATGCGAATGCACAACCCCGATTTGATAAAGGACACCCGCCACCCGCGATGAATCACCTCTGGCCTTATGAAATTTTAGATAACGGTCAAAGTGTTCCAACGCTGCTGCGTGTTCTCCCGTAAAGCGGCCAATTACGCCATAGTAATATTGCGCCTTATAGATGCCGGTGCTGTCATGATGGTCTGACGATAGTATACTTACGCTGTCTGCGTAGCGTTTTGCAAGCTCATAGTTGCCCGCTCCTATATATGCCCAAGCCACCTTCCCATAGGTGGCGATCTTATCACTTGTATTCAAATTTGCTTTCAGCTGATGAAGCAAGCTATCCAGTTTGGATTGAGCGACAGCCGTAATCGTGAATCCGACAACACACAGGAAAGTTATCAGGTGATGCATAGGGTAAGCGGAATGCTAAATAAAAATAGCGAATCAAACTGGTAAAGTCTAATGAAGCTATACTTGAAAAAGTCTTGCCTGGAATATAGTGTCAAACATATACTTTGACGTCTCTCAACTTCGTCTCAAGGGTGTTGATTTGCACTTAATTTCTCCTCTGCCGCGTCCATGTAAAATTGATAGTTGCCACGTTGTCCAGCAACGCTGGCGTTTTGGTAATACTGCCTTGCTTTGGGATGGTTTAGTAACTGGCTATACAGTTCTGCCGCGATGAGGTAAGTACGTCCTTTGAGCAGGTTGTTCTCCAGCATGTCTGCATGGACCGTTGCCTCGAGGATTATATTGTCTGCAACGTCTAACTTTCCGAGATCAAGATATGTCTCCCCTAAATTGCCGAGATAAAATGCCAGTGCAAACCGATCCTTCTGGTAGCGGGCCAATTCAATCGCTTTGGTATCTAACAATATTGAGCTGTCGTACTTTGTAACACTTTTTAACTCCAGCGCCAGGTGTGTATAGGACCTGGCTATTCCACTCGTATCAAGCGAAATCAAAGCATACTCAAGGGCCTTATTGAAATACCATCGGGATGAATCTGAATGACCCTCTACTTGGTGAATCGATCCAACTCGATAATAGCACTGGTTGAGACATCGTAAGTCGTTTTTTTCTTTTGCAAGTGTCATCGCACGGAATACATATAGTCTTGCCGAGTCCATTAACATTCCTGTACCATAGACTGAAGAAACGTAGTGAAGGTTTCCCAGTTCATAATTTGCAATCGCCGAGCGCGGGTCAATGGCTAAGGCCTGGCGAAAGTAATGAAAGGCACGTTGTGGCTGTTCGAGGTAAAAATAGTTCCGTCCTATCCCTATATATAGTCTCGTCCTATTTTCCTCCGTCAGCTCCACTTCATCCACTGCTTCAAAAATTGTAAGTGCATGCTTCCAGTTCCCTTCGGCCTGGAGTTTCTCAGCAGCGGTAAATAAAGATTCATGATCCATCTTCGGCTGCCGGCAGCATCCTATAACAATCAGTGAGACGATAAACAAAAATACACGTTCAAGAAATGGGAAACTGGATCTCATAGGACAGGGTGTTAAATCGAAAACAAATAAACGGCATCGAAATATGTTCGTCCCTGCCTACATGTCTATTTTTTGCAACTCGATAGATAAACAATGCTGTCATGTAATGAGACACTTAGCAATCCTGCAACAACCTATTGATTGAAGCGATGGATACAGCAACTGTTCGCATATACTCAAAGATTTCTGAACCTATAGATGTTGCAGAACGATCTAAAGAAAAACAAAACTATACCTCCCTGAATTTCGCGACATCAAAAAACCATAACCTGGAAGACGCCATCAATTTTGTCCGCGATACCTTTGAACGTAAAAATATCACTTACGAAAAACGATGAAAAGTCTGTTTTATATTTTACTTTCAGTCCCGCTGTTGTACAGGGGCTGTGATCGTGATGGTGTCAAGAAGGAAATTCCTGAAGAATCTGAATCATTCAATACCCATATACCTGATTCCAGGACTGACATCTATACTTCCCGACACAAACCACTGCCGGCCGAGACATTCGATGTCACATGGTCGTCTTGCATGTTTGTTCACGAAGACTAAAACTATATATAGACCAACAACTGACTCGAAGTACAACGCCGATGTCAATTGGCCAGTTTCAGAATGATCAAGAACTATACTTTCAAAAAAATGATGGCGCGCAATATATCCTATATAATCACCTCCATGTTTATTTTTTTAATGCTTGCGTGTTCATCGCCTGAATCGATGCAAGTCCGGATTTTTGGTGAAATGCGCCAGATCATGATGAAAGGCAACCTGTCTGCAGCCGTACGTCTGGACACACTGAAAGGAAAGAATCTGTATGGTATTGGCGTACGCGAAGAGTTAAGCGGTGAAATTATCATGTTGGATAACCAGGTATATATAACCTCCGTTGTAGATTCTGCTTCGTTATCTACATCACGATCGGCTGATGTCTCAGCAGCGCTTTTCATCGCTACAGACGTTGCTCATTGGCAAAGGACACCCGCGATTGAGCGCGTTGAAAACTTCACATCCCTGGATTCTATTATTGAACAAGTCGCCATAGCACGTGGTATAAATCCCGAAAAGCCAATCGCATTTAAAATAGAAGTCGTTGAAGGAACTGTCGATGGACATGTGATCCACTGGAAACCGGGGATAGTCCACACGCATGAAAATCACAAGCAATTTGCAATACGCAAGACGTTAACCGGAAGGTCGCAGCTCTTAGGCTTCTTCTCTAAACATCACCAAGGTATATTTACACATCACAGCACATTTACACACATTCATGCACTTGGTGAAGATGGTGTTCCTGTTCTGCATGTCGACCAACTGAACATATCAAAGCTCAATTTCTATTTTCCAAAGTAGCGATTACGAACATAATCCGAAGCCCGCAAAACTTTCATACGCAATGCTCATGCGATTTATCATTTCGTTTTTCTTTCTCTCCCTGTCAACAACAGTACTCGCACAGTCAGTTGATGACCCTATACGACCAGGGTTCATCGCGCTATACGTTCATAATATAGACAGCATGGTATCGTGGTATGAAACTAAGCTTGGCTTCAAAACACTGAAGCGTCAAAAGGCAAACAATTCATTGGCATTTGCCATGCTGGAGTGGCAAGGTATATGGATTGAAATGATCCAGAATCCCAAGGTCACCTCCAGAGCAGACATCCGTGCGACATTTCACGCAAATGATGTTGAAGGCTTTTTCAAACTAGGTTTTCATTGTAAGAACCTGGAGGCATTATATACCCAGCTGCAGCAAAAGCAAGTTACGATTACGTATCCCCTGCTCTATAATAAACATTTCGAAATGAACCTCTTTATCGCTGAGGATCCTGAGGGAAACTGGATTCAGTTCTACAACACCCCGCTGCAAAAGTGATCAACCTCAAAGTGCAGTGCAACTATATATATGAAAAATACATTTGCGATATCAATGTGTATCGAAAAGGTGATGCTAACCTTCGTAGTTGTACTGGCAATACGTTCTCTTGCAAACGCTCAGCTACCTCAGGATATAGTTACTAAAATACCAACCGGGTACACGGTCCGATCAGTTGCCAGGGGAAATCTGGATGGCGATAAAT
>CAMLLI010000603.1 GCA_946480685.1 uncultured Flammeovirgaceae bacterium
GATACCATTCATCTCATGGAAGTAGTGCAAGGTATAGCAGTAATGGAAGAATCGCGCAGTATGAGTCGCGAGTTACTCCAGCAAACGCGGCAATGGTTTCGTTTATACCTGCAATGGCTCACCACACATCAATATGGAAAAGATGAAATGAATGCAGAGAATAATCACGGTACATGTTGGGTAATGCAGGTTGCCGCTTTCGCGCGATTTACTCACAACGATACCCTTCTTAATTTTTGTCGCGATCGTTATAAAAATGTTTTACTGCCGAATCAAATGGCAAAGGACGGAAGTTTTCCGCGCGAGCTCAAGCGTACCAAGCCCTATGGTTATTCACTGTTTAATCTCGATGCTATGGTAATGGTGTGTCATATACTTTCGGATGCTGACCACGACCTTTGGCACTATCAAACAACAGACGGAAAAAGTATACAGAAAGGAATTGAATTTTTATACCCGTATGTGCATGACAAAAGTAAATGGCCTCATCCGAAAGATGTTATGTATTGGGACGAATGGCCGGTAGCCCAACCGTTTTTAGTTATAGGAGCCAACGCACTGAAACAACGGAACTGGTTTGAAACGTGGAAGCGACTCGATCATGATCCCACGGTAGAAGAAGTACTTCGAAACTTACCCATACGAAACCCGATCATCTGGCTGCAGAAATGATGATAGGTATATAGTTGCTGCCCGATAAAAAGTTTACTTTTGTGACCATTAAACTGAATGATGCATACTTATGAAAATGGTTACCCGGACAATCGGCAACGGATATTTTAAAGTTACCTTCTATTCAATTGAAGAGTGGCAGGAGTTTCTGGAAGTACAAAAGATGATGGGTAACGATATAGCATCACTCGAAGTAGTCGATGTAAAAGATATTCGCGAAGCCTTCACAACCCGCTGGCGAAACTACACCCAACGTTTCTACAGCGAAACCAGCCCCCACACATTTATAATCGAAGAGTAGAGATTTATAAAGTAAAAAGAAGAGGCAGAACAACATCCACCTCTTCTTACTTCTTGCTTCTTACTTCTTACTTCTTACTTCTTAATTCTTGCTTCTTACTCCTTACTCCTGACTTCTATCATTCAACCCGTCCATCTTCAAAGCATAATCCCGGATAATCAAATTAGTCGCCGAGTCTCGATCATATACCGAATACCATCCCTGCGTTTCATGAGGCGGATCGCCTATAAAATTATCTCCGGCTTTCCAGATACATTCCGGTTGTCGCGGTCTGCCTTCGCCACCCCAGGCCCAGAAGTTAACACCAGCAACCACGCTGTTCGGCTGACTTGCTTTTTGATATATACCCTGAAATATATTCGCATAGTATAGATCGCGAATGCGGGTGGAAGACGCTGCATCGTGACTGTTGCTATCGCGCGAAATACCAAACTCTTCCAGTACCAACGGCTTGTTCAGTTTACGTGCAATCGCTTCGTGGTGGTCGATATAATTCAAGGCATAGTGTACAGAAGAATCATACGTCTCTTCGGCTCGCTGCGGATCGTATACATTCCAGTTTTGCACCCATATATGAATGGTCATATAATCTACACTCTTGAACGAATGATCTTTCTCCGGATCAGTACCCGCATAGGCGGATGACGTTGTGCCTTCGCTTCCGATCGTAACGAGGTGATTGGTGTCAAGCTTCTTGATCAGTGCCGATGTATTCTCAACCCACGAAGTATATTCTTTTGTATGATTCACACCACGCGGCTCATTGCAAAGTTGCCACGCCATAATGGTTGGATCATCTTTATAGTTTATATCGGAGTATGGATTTTTACGATTGACGATAAACGTGATGTGCTTGTTCAACATCTCTACGGCCTGCGGATGCGTATAGAACTGCGCTACAAATTCCTGGTAACGGCCCCAGTCTCCGCCCCGGTGGGGTGGTGGATATGGAATGGAGTCCGCGGCATTTGCCCAGACTATATATTGTCCCATACCACCCGACCAGTTCCAGAAGTTCGAGAGGCATACGATAGCATACATATTCCGGGCGCGCATTTCGTGTAACAGATAATCGAGACCGTCTAATACTTCTTCGTTATATATACCGGGCGCGGTTTGCAACGCAGGCACCATACGATACGGTTCGGTATCCGGACCTTCGCTTGCTGCCATGATCCGGAGGTTGGTGATGCCCATCGCTTTGAGTCGGTCGAGTTCGCGGATCAGTCGCGCGCGATCTCCTCCTTTACCTTTCGATCCGAGGTTTAGTCCGTACCAGAAATTAGTGCCGAGGTAATAGTAGTCTTTGGATCCGATCTTGAAATGTGTTCCATCCACCGTAACAAAATCTGCTTTCTTCTGGCAGCCTGATATCGTGACTATAGCAGCCAGCAAGAGCCAATGAATAATTCTCATGATGTATAATAGCGTTTGGTTGTTATGATAAAAGTAGGCGATAACATCACAATGTACTGTTGACTGTTGTACTAAAGAGCGGGGGTAAATCTTTCAATTCACCTCTGAATCCGAAGGGAGAGAGTATATTTTAACGGATAAAGTAAAGATGGATGCAGGTTAATATGAAGGAGAAAAAGGTCGGGAGATGAGCGCTGAACATCGTGTGCGCCATAGGATACGTTAAAAAATCAGAAAACAGAAATCGACCGATTGTTTTTCTTTTCATGCATTTCTCTTCCAGAAATTACCGATATTTCACAATCCTTCTAACTTTGTGCCCACAAAATCGACCATATGCTATTGGATTTTGAGAAGCCTATTGCGGAGTTGGAAGCAAAACTTGGCGACATGAAAGGTTTAGCCAGCGACAGCGATAAGGAAGTACAAGCTGCTGTGAAAGCACTCGAAAAGAAAATTCTTGATCTCAAGAAAGAAACTTTCGAGAATCTTACCGGCTGGCAACGTGTTCAACTTTCGCGTCATCCCGACAGACCGTATACACTTGACTACATCTATGAGATCACAACCGACTTTATCGAGTTGCACGGTGACCGCACTGTGTCTGATGATAAAGCGATGGTAGGAGGACTCGGAACCATTGATGGACAAACCTTTATGTTGATCGGCCAACAAAAGGGACGTAATACCAAGCAGCGTCAGTTGCGTAACTTTGGTATGGCGAACCCGGAAGGCTATCGTAAAGCGCTGCGTCTCATGAAGATGGCCGAGAAGTTCAACAAGCCGATCGTAACCTTCATTGATACTCCGGGTGCTTTTCCGGGACTTGAAGCCGAAGAGCGCGGACAAGGTGAAGCGATTGCGCGTAACCTCAAGGAAATGTTCGGACTCACGGTACCGGTTATCTGCATCGTTATTGGTGAAGGTGCTTCCGGTGGTGCGCTCGGTATAGCGATCGGTGATCGCGTGCTGATGCTTGAGAACTCCTGGTACTCGGTAATCTCTCCTGAAAACTGTTCAACCATTCTCTGGAGAACGTGGGACTATAAAGAGCAAGCCGCAGAGTTACTGAAACTTACTGCGAAAGATATGCACTCCCTTAAACTGGTAGATGGTATCATAAAAGAACCACTGGGTGGTGCACATACCGATGTGAAGTGGATGGCGAAAGAAGTAAAGAAAGTTATACTGGAACAAACCATAGAACTTCTGAAGCTTACACCGCAGCAGCGTATCGAACAACGTATCGACAAGTTCTGCAGCATGGGTGTTGTAAAAGAATAAGAACCTTAAACTTTAGGAATAAAAGGCTACCGGATATCGGTAGCCTTTCTTTTTTATAAAAATCCAGATACCTTAAGCGCAGCGAAATATATCGAAGCTATATACCTGCACCACAAATGAAACTACATGTAATTAACACCGGCCTGTTCAAGCTTGACGGAGGTGCCATGTTTGGCGTAGTGCCGAAATCCATCTGGCAAAAAACAAATCCTGCCGATGAAAATAATCTCTGTACATGGGCCATGCGTTGCCTGCTGATCGAAGATAAAGATAAACTGATCCTGATCGATAATGGTATTGGTGATAAACAGG
>CAMLLI010000604.1 GCA_946480685.1 uncultured Flammeovirgaceae bacterium
TAGTAGTACTTTCTTTTCCTATTGTACAATTTTCTTTGTGAGTCATTGAATAACTCATAAGGAAGATAGTACTGGAGCGTAACGTTCATCAGGAAATAGCCATCATTCTCTTTCGGATTTCCGCGAACACCTACTTCAGTAGGTCTAGACGGCTGCGTTCCTATTTCAACACGTCTGTCTGACAAGGCTCTCGAAAGGTCACTCTTAAGCGTTGATGCTTCCGGATATCGTCTGACACTCACATCATCAAGATAGTCTGTAAAGGTAATTCTGTAGCCTCCCTCAATAAGCAGGTTGAAGAAGGGATCTAGTTTTATTCTTGCCCCTAAACCCAAAGGAATAACAGGTGTAATTCGGCTGTAGCGAACACCTTCGGTTTCGAGAGGTTGAAGAGCATATTTTTTACCTTGGTATTCAGCTTTAGGATTAAAATACAACAAACCTATCCCCGCGAATGCATGAAGGTTTACCTTAGAGCGCTGATAAAAACGAAGACCAAGCGGACTTAAGTTGACAACTCCGAGAGCACTTAATTCTATATTAGAAGAGGTGAAAGAAAGATTTCGTTCTTGTCTGTCATCATCCGCTTTTGAGTCATCACCTGAAATTTGGAAGAAGGTTAAACCAGCTCGCACACTAATTCGATTATGAATATAGTACTCAGCATTGGCAGCGATGTTGAATTTGAGTATACCAAATTCTCCCGGGTTAACCATTTCGCCATAGTAATTGGCGGTACCTGAGCCCAATCCAACCAACAGGTTCCTGTTCTTTCGAACAGCATAAAAACTTTGTGCGTCCGCTACCTGAAAGAGGGCGCAGGTAGAGAAAGCAGATAGAGCTAAGAGTCTTTTTATTGATCGCATCACGAGCAAAGTTTGTACAATATAGAAAATTTGGTGAGTCTAGGAAATTCCTATGCCAATACTTCCTTTACACGTTGTGCTGCGTCTTTTAATAGTATTGCAGAGAATACTTTCAAGCCGGATTGTTCGATGATCTTGGCGCCTTCTTCAGCGTTAGTACCTTGTAAACGTACAATGATTGGAACCTTAATATCACCAATCTTCTTGTATGCTTCAACAACTCCGTTAGCAACACGGTCGCAGCGAACGATACCACCAAAGATATTAATCAGGATAGCCTTCACGTTTGGATCTTTCAAAATGATCCGGAAGCCGGCTTCAACAGTTTCAGCATTTGCTCCACCACCCACGTCAAGAAAGTTAGCAGGCTCACCACCCGATATTTTAATGATATCCATAGTAGCCATTGCCAAACCGGCACCGTTCACCATACAGCCTACGTTACCATCTAGCTTTACATAGTTAAGACCAGCTTTACCGGCTTCAACTTCCAGTGGATCCTCTTCTGTTATATCGCGCAGCTCAGCGAGATCTTTGTGACGATACAATGCGTTGTCATCCAGATTTACTTTAGCATCAACAGCCAGAATTTTATTGTCAGATGTTTTTAACAACGGGTTGATTTCAAACATAGATGCATCAAGCCCGAGGTATGCATTGTAAAGCGAGTTGATAAATTTCACACCTTCCTTAAATGCATTGCCTTCCCAACCCAACGCGAAAGCAACCTTACGCGCCTGGAACGGCTGAAGACCTACCAGTGGATCGATCCATTCTTTAATGATCTTCTCAGGATGATTCTCAGCAACCTCCTCGATGTTCATACCGCCTTCTGTAGAAGCCATAATTACCGGGCATCCTTTAGAGCGGTCGAGGAGTATACTCATATAATATTCTTTCGGTTCAGCTTCGCCCGGATAGTATACATCTTCAGCGATCAGAACTTTATTTACTTTTTTACCTTCAGGACCGGTCTGGATCGTTACCAGTGTACCACCTAAAATTGCCTTCACTTTGTCTGGTACTTCGTTAATTCCTTTCGCCAGCACAACGCCTCTTGATCCGGTCTCCTTAACGGTTCCCTTTCCACGACCACCGGCATGTATCTGAGATTTAACAACAAACCATTTGGTGCCAGTCTCTGCCTGCAGCTCTTTTGCAGCAGTTATTGCAGCGTCTGGAGTATCTGCTACAATGCCCCGTTGAACGGCCACACCATATTTCTTCAGAATTTCTTTGCCTTGGTATTCGTGAATGTTCATTGAATTTTTTGTTTTGGGCGAAACTAGCGTATTTAAAGCTTTATTTCAAAGGAATCTATACAATTAGCAATGTTAAGAGCTACACAGGTTGAAAAATCCTACGGTCAGTTGAAAGTACTGAAGGGGGTAGACTTAGAAGTTAATGAGGGTGAGGTTGTTGCCATCGTAGGTGCCTCGGGTGCCGGCAAAAGTACTTTACTGCATATTCTCGGTACATTGGATACGCCAGACCGCGGACAAATTTTCATTCACGATAAAAATGTATTCTCGCAGTCGCCCAAGAACCTGGCGGCCTTCCGGAATAAATCCATCGGGTTTGTTTTTCAGTTTCACAACCTGCTGCCTGAATTTACGGCGCTTGAAAATGTATTGATACCCGGTTTAATTGCCAACAATACCAACGAACAGGCTATACGAAAACGTGCTGAAGAGTTGTTGAACATGCTGGGGTTAAGCTCGCGCATCAACCATAAACCTTCTGAACTCTCGGGTGGTGAACAACAAAGAACTGCTGTAGCACGGGCGCTGATCAACTCGCCAGCTATCATTCTTGCGGATGAACCGAGCGGCAACCTGGATTCTAAAAATGCATTGGAACTTCATGCTCTTTTCTTTCAACTTCGGAAAGAACTAAAGCAGACCTTCATCATCGTTACGCATAATGAAGAACTTTCAAAAATGGCTGATCGAAGAATTGAGATTAAAGATGGAATTGTGAACCGATGATTGTATCGATTTACAGACAGGTATATAAAAACGAAGAAGAAAGCCCTTCACAACCCAAAACCCCCAAGTTCGTGGCTTTCTCCTTCATCCTAAAGCAGGCAGGTTAGAGTAGACTGCTTATTTCTTTTAACTGGATTGATGATACAAAGATATAGCGCGCTGAGAACCTGATTCGTGCAGAGACGGAAGAGAAGGTAAGGGTGTAAGATGATTTTGATTTCTACAAAAAAGCGCGCGAAGGGTGGCGGTAATCGGAGAGGTGTAGCAACAATCTTACAGATATCCTACACCTGCTATAGTCTGTACTATATATTAATGGATAAATACTTCGGCTTGAGCGTCTTCTACTTCGACGTGCCCGTGATCGTTGATGCTGAGTAGCTTAACGTGTTTCAACTCGTTGACCAAAACAGGGTCATACTTTGCCGTAACGCGAATATAGTTTTCAGTAAAGCCGTGCATCATTCCGTTTTCAACATCATTCTCAAACAGAACGGTGGCTTCTTTACCAAGATTCTCTTCGTAAAACTTTCTGCGCTTTTTATCGGAAAGTATATGAAGCATTTTAGAACGATCAGCCCGTTGACTTCCCGGTACTGATCCCGGCATTTCCGCGGCTGGTGTATTCTCCCGCTCCGAGTAAGTAAATACGTGGAGATACGATATATCTAACTCGTTCAGAAATGCATATGTATCGAGGAAATCCTCGCGTGTTTCCCCGGGGAAACCTACAATCACATCAACACCTATGCAGCAATGCGGCATCAGCGATTTGATCTTGGCAACACGATCGGCATATAGCTCGCGCAGATAGCGTCTGCGCATCAGCTTCAGAATTTTGTTCGAGCCGGATTGCAACGGTATATGGAAATGAGGAACAAATCTCTTCGACTGCGCTACAAATTCAATGATATCGTCTGATAAAAGATTCGGTTCGATCGATGAGATACGGAAGCGATCTATACCTTCCACATCATCCAGTGCCTTTACCAGGTCAACGAAGCGTTCAACACGAACACCTTCCTGAATACCAAAGTCGCCTGTGTTTACACCCGTCAGTACAATCTCACGAACTTCTGTCTTCGCTATATCATGTGCAGTCTTCAGTATATTTTCGATACTATCGCTT
>CAMLLI010000605.1 GCA_946480685.1 uncultured Flammeovirgaceae bacterium
GCCCGTTGTTGACACCGAGTTTCCTCCTGTAGCAGTACGTCTGATGAATTCAACACCACCATCCGGTCGCAAATCCATCATGGCATGCCGGGCGTTTGCGTTCAAAGTCTCGCGAATCATAACACCAGCCTTTGCAAACGTATTGGTGTTTTCCAGGGATGTAACCCGGGCCACAATAGCACCATCACCCGCAAGTGTCTGGTATGCATACTGGAATCCATCAGCAGTGCCCCACACATCGGCACCAGCACCGTGCATGGTAAATATACCATCTGCATAACCTGCATTACCCGTTATACCGGTGCTGCCGATATCGCCATGCTGCCATGCATTAACAACTTCGTTATCGACAGGTATCGCGCTGACGAGCAAGCCATCAACCGATCCACCTTCGTTTGTCGCGGATAGTATATAGCTATACGATGTACCATTCACTACCGCTGTATCGCTATAAGCGGTAGTCGTAAGGGTTGCAAGGGTGGTAAATGTACCTTCACCACTCACTGATCGTTTAACAGTATATGCGGTAGCCCCGCCTGCTGCAGCCCAGCTTAAATCAACACTATGATTCCAACCGGACGCATGAATATAGCCTGGTATAGCAGGCGGCATCGTAATGAATGCTGTATTGGACAATACACTTCTGAAATTATCGCGTGTTGCATATACCACGTAGTAGTTCTTTCCTTTCAGCGGAGCAAGATCATTGTACGTTGTATCGGTTACTCCGGTGGCTATGGTTGTATAAGTACCAGCCACAGAACCACGCATAATGGTATAGCTATCTACATCCTTTGACGGATTCCACGAAAGTGTTGTCCCATCACCTGCACGCACCACGGTTACATTTACGGGTGGCAACGGAGCTATTGCTTTTACTATTCCGGAGATTTCCGCTGCGGCTAGTGCACGTGTATAGATCCGGAAATCATCTATCGTTCCACGCAGGTATGGATCGGATGCCCATTGCGATCTGCCAATCCATGTTTGTGTTGTATTACCCAGCCTTGACGGATTTATAGTCATGGATGTATTACGACTCACTTCTTCTCCATTGATATAAAGTATACCAGTAGAGCCATTGAGTGTTACAGCAAGGTGTACCCAGACATTTACGGGCACTGTATACGCTGCATTAATTTGCTGCTCACTACCATTGTTTAATTTGATAGAGTAACGTACACCCCCACCGTTGTGTGTTGTGGTGAGGAACATATAGGTGGCAGTACCCGATCCGAAATCGAAGACACGCTCCCAGGTTCGCTTCTCATCCAGCTTAACCCATGCAGAAATTGTGAAATTTGTTAAGGTACTCATCGTTCCGTTTGGTAGTGCAACGTATGAGCTACCCGCCAACTTAACAGCCGAGCCTGAAACACCGGATGTCCAGGCGGGTGTAGCACCGGTTAAGGTTCCTGCTTTTCCATTCCACAAATCAGTCGCCGTTGTACCTTGTGCTTCATTAAACGGCCAGTATGCATATGCAGCTGCATCGGCCATAGCACTCGCTATAGCTGAAGGTTCACTTTCACCCGCGAGGTTTACAGCCGCTATAGTATAGTAGTATGTGGTTCCGGCTGAAACACCTGTATCGATATAGCTTGTGTCGGTCACATTGGCAATTGTATTGAATATACCATCTGCCGTAAGCGAGCGCTTAACGTTATAAGAAGCCGCTTCAAAAGATGACTTCCACGTAAGGTTGATTTTTGCATTAGACCCGGCGGCAAACACATGATCTACCTTAGGCGATATATTCGGGAACAACGTGGTGTCACTGACTACAGCAGAGTTCGATCCTTCCCCTATAGCATTCGTAGCAGATACAACATAGAAATATACAGTAACCGGTGTTAATGATTTATCGGAATAGGTAGTATCGGTCAGGTTTTGTACCACGATGGTATAGGGACCAGCTTCCGTTTGTGACCGCTTGAGAGTATAGGTTTGCGTAAATGCAGACTGTGGTGAACGATTCCACGAAAGATCGAGCTGCAAACTGTTTCGCGCTATAGATGATAAGCCCGAAGGAGCCGGAGGTACTTCATTGGTTTGTATTGTGAGATTCAATTCAAGGGATGCCGTACCTTTTTCATCCTGCGTCTGTAATTGCACTTTAAAAATTCCAGATTCAGTTGGTGTACCAGAAATAACTCCGGTCTCAGTATTCACCGATAAACCTGCCGGGAGACCGGTGGCACTATAGCTCAACGGTGTGTTGATAGCGGTGATCGAATACGAGAACGCCTGGTCTTTCATTCCCGTTGCAGCAGGCGCACTGGTGATCAAGGCGGGCGTTGTACGATGATCTAGCAACACTATATCATTACCGTCTCCACCTTTATAACTGATATGGAACTGGTAATCGCCAACCTGAACCAGCGCCAGTTCTGTCAAACCATTAAATATACCGGCAACAGCCGTGGCACTGGTGTTATCAACAAGTATAAAGGATATACCTTCCGGAAGATTAGCCGGATCTATATCGGTAAATTGTAAAGCCGCATTCTCCAGCGTTAAACCTTTCGCTACAAGTTTATCCATGGTGGCCGACTTGCCGCTGAACTCCACACGCAGCGTAGCATCGTTCTTCAACGTTACTATATTTCCAATGGTGACCTGTCCTATAGCGTCATCACCTGGTGCTATGAATGAATTTGTTCCGGCTCCCGTTCCAACGGTAACAACATTATTGATTGTTCCGCTCCCACCGATTGTTCCGCCTCGTGCCGTTACAGCACTGTTATAGGGACCGTTGATCAACAGTATACCATTCTTCACCGTGGTAGCACCGTAGTTTAAATTAGTGCCGGTAAATTTCAAAGTACCTGTCCCAACTTTCACAACGCTGATGTTGCTATTCGCCATCACACCACTAAAGGTTGTATTGGTGTTAAGCGCACCGATACTCATAACTGGTGCGTTGTATGAATTGATGAGCCCGCCACCCGACAATGCACCGAATTGAATCGTGTCATTAAAACTGAGACGATGTCCATCGGAAAAACTGTTATTCAAAATCCAGTTTGCTTTCGCGCTGCCGGCGGATGCAGCATCAATGCGCACCCGGTGTCTGCTGCTTCTGTTTACCGAAATAAATGTACCCGTAAATTCGCTGTTATTACCGCTCAGGTGCAAGCCATCGTAGGCGTTACCATCGTGTTCAACGGTACCACTACCCGTCAATCGTCCGGCCAGAAATAACCCCCCGCCTTCTGAGTATAGATAGTTCTTCGTGCCGGCTTCCACCTGTATATCATTATAGATAAGTGCATAAGCATCCGCATTTCGCAGGGCTCCGCCCTTCATGGTAACAACGCCTGTACCCAACGGACCGGCTACGGGCACACCGTTGGAGAGGGTACCGCCACCCGCTATATTAAGGGGTGCATTTGGTCCCCAGCCACCCTGACTGTCCTGAATCGTTGTTCCTCCGGAATATGTATTTGCCCCCGTGAGATATACCCAGCCGGAACCTTTCTTTGCAATACTTCCTGTTCCTGCAACAACACCACCCAAACGCACAGCACCTTTCGGAGCGTTTATTTGCAACGCACCATTGAGCGTCATACCTATATTCAGCACTTGTGTATTGTCTGATTTATTAATGATCTCGCTTCCCATACGCACCGCGTTGCCGGCTATAGTATATGCGTTCGCTTCCGACTCAAATGAAAAACGCGCTGCTTCCAGATCGGCTATATCATTTGTGAGCGTTGTTATGCTGGTGCTGTCAAAACGAAGTATAGCGGGGCTTGCCGGAATAATGCCGCTCTCCCAGTTGTCGGCTATATTCCATGAACCCGATACAGGCGCTATACTCCACTTCGGTGATGTGGCTCCGGGTATACCCAGTTCTTCTTCCGAGTTATTACTTTCGCGATCGCCAACTACAGCGGACACCACATAGTAGTAATATGTACCATTCGTCAATGGACTGTCAACATACGTTGTGTTGGTAAGATTGCTGGCGAGT
>CAMLLI010000606.1 GCA_946480685.1 uncultured Flammeovirgaceae bacterium
CCGACCAATCAACGAATTTCAACGATAAGCCGTCAGAATGCCGAGCCTTCAACTCCCTGTAAAGTAGTAAATTGCATATCCCGAAATGTTTGCGCATAGACATTTCTGCTTACTCTACAGCTATGAGACAGGCTCTTACCTTCCGGACCTCTATCCTTACTGCGGTGTTGCTCCTGCTCACGACTGTATCGGGCTGTGACAAGAGCAGAACCTTTACAGTTCGTACAGAGACTATAAAAGTAGAATCGATCGATCAGATTGTGCTGGTGGCTGATGCGGTTGTAAAGCCACTCCTATATACACAGGTATCCGGTCTTGAAAAACTTCCGGTTCGTAAAGCGAAAGCAAAATTTATATCAGCCGTGTTGCCTTCTATACTTGTAGCCAAGCACGAAATTGAGCAACGCAGAATCAGGATCGAAGCGCTCCGCGAAAAGAAGCGATGGAACGAAAGTGATAGCGCACTCTATATCGATTTGAAGAACAGATACAGGGCTAATGATATAGACGACTTGCTGGTGCGAACACATACCTTGCCTACAAGTATTGTACTCGCTCAGGCTGCTGTGGAAAGTGGTTGGGGTAAATCCCGCTTCTTCCTGCAGGCAAATAATTTGTTTGGTGTATGGTCTTTCAATAAAAACGAATCGCGTATCGTAGCAAGACGCACACGTGAAAACAAACGAATATACCTGCGTGCATATCCGGATATGTCGAAGTCGATTATAGATTACTTTGAGATACTGGCGCGATCACGCTCCTATAAAAGTCTGCGGGAAGCGCGTAAGCAAACAGAAGATCCGCTGCAGTTACTGCCACACCTGAAGAATTACTCTGAACGGAGAACAGCCTATACCAATCAATTGAAGAAGATCATTCTGCGCAATAACCTCAAGCAATTTGATAGTTATGTAATCGATCCGCAGTACCTGGTTGAAGATTGATCTGCTATACTTTCATGCTAAATTATATCCCCTCTCGCTATGCCGCGTTTTCAAATATCTCTGTTGCTGATTCTTATTCTTTCCTGCTCTGGTAAGCCTGCAGCCGATGATGTTGTCAAAGACAGTATAAATAACGATAAGGAGGTTGTCTGTTTTATATACCATCGCTTTGGTGATGCGCGCTATCCATCTACCAACACGCCTGTAAAGGATTTTGAAGCGCACCTCGCATACTTAAAGAACAATAATTTTCAGGTGCTTACTTTTTCGGAAGCAATTGAGTATTTACAGTCAGACAAGCCAACGCGTAAAACAGCCGTGATTACGATTGATGACGCCTATAAAACCTTCTATGATAAAGGACTTCCACTGTTGAAAAGATATAGCATGCCTGCAACACTTTTCATCAACACAAAAACCGTAGGTGGAGGTGACTATATGAGCTGGATACAATTGCAGGAATCAATGAAGTACAAAGTTGAAATCGGGAACCATACACACTCGCATGATTTTTTCCTGAACCAGTCCGCTGCAACACGCTATAAAACTTTTAAGGACGAGATTGAATTAAGTCAGTCGACCATTGAGGAAAAGCTAAACGTTAAACCTGTCGTATTTTCTTACCCGTACGGTGAGTTTGATTTAAAGATGAAAGACATTGTGAAAGAGGCGGGATTTATAGGGGCCGCTGCGCAGAACTCGGGTGTGATGTATAACGGTGACGACCTCTTTGAATGTCCGCGTTTCCCGATGTCAGAGTCATACTCAGCAAAAGATAAATTTATAGAGAAAGCTTCGATGAAAGCGTTGCGTGTAAAGAAGCGTTCACCTGATGACTATATTATGCCTAAAGGCAATCAGCCGCTATTAACCTTAACGTTTGATGGTGATGGATTGAAACTTAACCAGCTGCAATGCTTCGTTCAGGGCGGTGAGTGCGAGCTTAAGGTTATAGATAAACAGAAAGTAATAGTAACGTTGCGGGCCGCAAAACCCATGACAAAGAAAAGAAGAACCCTATACACGATAACCGTTCCGGATAAACAGGGTATATGGCATTGGTATAGTCATTTGTGGATAAATGCTGCTATAGAGTAAATCTGCACAGTTTCAAAATGTGCGTTGCCGCCTTCTATAGGCTAAAAGAATATAAAATTTTGCTGTAGGTTTCTTGGAAGCATTGATGCTTACTTCGCAATGCGTTGCACTGCAACTAAATTTTGTTGCTAAAATTTATTTTCATTTCCGTCATCCTATAGGAACTTATCCTCGTTTAGCTAAGTGAAATTCGAATGAATCTCACGGCAGAAATAAAAATATAGAAAGCCGGTTTCCTTCAGAGTATATTTCGAATTGAGTAAAAGAATTATAGTTACGTCCATGTAAAGAGTACACCAGTTGTGAAAACAAGTAAGCCGAATAAAAGGCGAATCTTATTTCTCTCTCTTTCTTCTTCAAGTATACATTTTAAAATAGAATATGATTAGACTGACAATTGCGGTCGGGTTTCTGGCCGTGTTCGGTATAGTAGGCTATGTTTTAGTACTACTGCTGACAAATTATTTCGAACAGAAAAATAAACCTAGTAATAACAAATCTAACCAAACAACCAATTAAACATGAATCCATCACTTAAATCGAAAATTATTCTTGCTGTCGTGCTCATCTTCAGCATGGTGTTGTTTCTCATTGTCAATCCATTTTCATGGAATGATGCGGGTAACCGTACCGTTGTAGAGCGTACTACCGGTGAACAGATTGTGCAATTTGCACCCGGTATATTTTACGCGGGCTTCTTTGCCAAAGAGAAAGAATGGCCGAACCAGATCTCTGTTACTTACCAGGAAGAAAATCCAAAACTTGACCTGGAAGACAACGGTATAGAAGTAGGTAAGATCATGATCCGCTTCAGCGATGCTACTACAGCAGATGTAAAAGGTATCACACAGTTTATACTGCCATCCGATGAAAAGGAAATGATCCTGATTCACAACACGCACCGTACACCGCAGTCACTCGTAGTGAAGAGGCTCGCGCCCTATACGAAAGAATGCTTGCAATCATCTGCACAGTTAATGAGCAGCGAAAAGCACTACGGAGGTGGTCGTGCGCAGATGGCGCAGGATTTTATGGATCAGCTTAAAGAAGGTGTATACCTGTTGAAGACGGAAGAAAATGTAGTATTCGATTCGCTCGAGCAAGAGAAGAAACGAATATACCAGACTGAAATCCAGTTTGACAAAAAAGGTGGTGCACCAAAACGCAAACTGTCATCTATAAAAGAGTATGGTATAACAGTAGCGGATGCTGCCATCACCGATGTTGACTACGAAGACAAAGTTGACCAGAAGCTTACCAAGATCATTGATGCTGTTACGAAGTCTTCAATCTCCAAGCAAGAGTTGATGACGGCTCAGCAGCAAACCTTAACAGCGAAAGCAAAAGGTGAACAGGCCCTGGTGGAGATCGAGTATCAGCAGAAACAGGATCAGATCAAACAGGTTGTAGAAGCAGAAACAAAAGTAAAAGTTGCTGAACAGGATAAGCAACAGCAGAAGATCGCCTATGACGGTGCTATACTCGAAGCGAAGAAGATTAAGGAGCTGGCCGATGCCCAGGCGTACGCACGTGCTAAAATTATGCAGGCTGACGGTGCATTGGAGATGAAACTGAAAGCGCAGGTAGAAGTACAGAAAGTTTGGGCCGATGCCTTTAGTAAATATACCGGAGCCATTGTACCACAAATACAAACAGGCGGAACAGGCACAACCAACGGAGCACTAAACTTCATGGACCTGATGACGGCCAAAACAGCCAAAGACTTTGCGTTAGACCTGAAAAACAAAAACTAACAAAGTCATCTATACTATATATACCAAAGAGCGGAAGCAATTCCGCTCTTTGCGTTTTTACAGGTATATCTAAATCTTCCTCTCGCCCTTCCTTTGCAGCTACTCACACCCACACTCCTTACTCCTTACTCCTTACTCCTTACTCCTTACTCCTTACTCCTTACTCCTTACTCCT
>CAMLLI010000607.1 GCA_946480685.1 uncultured Flammeovirgaceae bacterium
GGATCTGGTTAGCGTTGTTGAGATCGGAGCCAAGAATAAAATCCGAATGGTATTGGCTACTGAGAAGCCGAAGTAAATCTTTACTGTCTCATTCTATATTTCAGTTACAACGTGACGGCTAAGGGACAGTCATGTTGCTCTAATCACATTCTAATACTGTCCTAACTATATAGATGGTTATTTATAATCAATCTATATAACCTGCTAATTGTGTCTATAGCACACAATCTCCCGAATTTTATTTCCTCAAATCATCATTCTACAAAGACAATTTTTTGCTCGAAGCAATTCGCGTCCATCTTTATTCTTTGCCCTGTTGGTGTTTGAACTTTCTGAATATGCAGAGTGTAATATTTCATGAAAGATCGTGGCGAAAAACCGGTAAATAATTGTTCGCCTTTTGTGGAGTTTGAAGGATAAAAAACGAAATTTACCCCATTCTAATTTGCTATGGAGAATTCAGATTTAGCACAATACTTTCCGATTGCTTTGATGTTTCTTTTCGCCATGGGGTTCATTGTCGTAACCATGATCGCCACACACGCATTGGGACCGAAGCGTAAAAGCAAAGTGAAGCTTGATACATTTGAGTGTGGTATCGAATCAAAAGGTAATGCCCGTGTACCGTTCAACATTAAATACTTTCTGGTAGCTATCCTGTTTGTTTTATTTGATGTCGAAGTGATCTTTATGTACCCCTGGGCTGTTAACTTTAAAGAGCTCGGAGAACCCGGGTTTATTCAGATGATCACCTTTATAGCATTGCTACTGGTAGGCTTTTTCTACCTGATCAAGAAAGGTGCTCTCAAGTGGGAAGATTAGTGAAGTTGTGATTTAAAAAAGTGAAAGCTATGGAATCAACAAGCATACAACAAGGTGTAACAATCGGTGCGAAGCCGGAAGGCTACGAAGGCGCAGGTTTCTTTGCTACCAGTTTGGACAAGGTAGTAGGACTCGCCCGAAAAAATTCAATATGGCCGCTTCCTTTTGCTACTTCATGCTGCGGCATTGAGTTCATGGCGACTATGGCGTCTCACTACGACCTCGCCCGTTTCGGTTCTGAGCGTCTTAGCTTCTCGCCACGCCAGGCAGACTTGCTGATGGTAATGGGAACGATCGCCAAAAAGATGGGACCGATCCTTCGCCAGGTATACGAGCAGATGGCAGAGCCACGCTGGGTAATCTCCGTAGGAGCCTGTGCCTGCAGCGGTGGTATATTTGATACCTACAGTGTGCTTCAGGGTATCGACCGCATCATTCCTGTAGATGTATATGTACCCGGTTGCCCTCCGCGCCCGGAACAAATTATAGATGGCATTTTGAAAATACAGCACCTCGTAGAGACCGAATCACTTCGCAGAAGAGATTCACCTGAATACAAGGCTATGCTGAATAAATACGGAATGGAGTAATTGTTACCTCGCTATACCTTGATCATCCAAAGGTGTAACGGATAATAATTATCAGTAACATAAACAAAACCGAAACCGAACCAATGGAAGGTTCTACTCAGGACAACGTCATCAGTGCGCTTAAGGAAAAGTATGAAGACCAGATACTTCATATAGACACACCTTACAATTTTCTTACGATCTCTTTGAAGCAGGAGAAAATTGTCGAGATCATTCAATACCTGTACAACCACCCCGATACAAAAATGCAATACCTCACAACACTGTGTGGTATACATTATCCCGAGTTGAACCAGATCGCTGTGATGTACCAGCTTCATAATCTGGCAACCAACACACGCGTACGCCTCAAGATATACCTTCCGGCAGAGAACCCGGTAACGCCAACCATCACGCCTATATTTTCAGGTGCGAACTGGCTGGAGCGTGAGACTTACGATTTCTTTGGAGTAAACTTCACAGGACATCCCAACCTGAAGCGAATTCTGAATGTGGAGGATATGATCATCTTCCCGTTGCGTAAAGAATATCCGCTGGAAGACCAGAGACGCGAAGACAAGAACGATACTATGTTTGGACGATAATTTTATGAATGTGAATCAATCGGTCATCGAACAGGAAAAAGCAGGAGAGAAACAATACTCATACCTGAACCTTGGTCCTACACACCCGGCCACGCATGGTATATTTCAGAACGTATTGAAGATGGATGGTGAGATCATCGTTGAAGCTGAACCAACCATCGGATATATACATCGTGCATTTGAAAAGCTTGCTGAACGCAGACCTTTCTACCAGATCACGCCACTGACAGATCGTATGAACTATTGTTCATCGCCCATCAACAACATGGGGTGGCACATGACAGTTGAAAAACTGTTGAATATAGAAATACCAAAACGTGTACAGTACCTCCGTGTTATCATCATGGAACTGTCGCGTATATCAGACCATATCATTTGTAATACCATCATCGGTCAGGATACCGGGGCAACAACCGGCTTTCTATACCTCTTCCAGATGCGCGAGCGTATCTACGAAATCTTCGAAGAGATTTGTGGTGCTCGCTTAACAACAAACATAGGTCGCATTGGTGGTCTTGAAAGAGATGTACCTCAAAAGGCTTGGGATAAGATCGATAAATTCTTAGTTGACTTCCCGATAGCATTTAAAGAATTTTCAAATCTGCTGGAGCGTAACCGTATCTTCATGGATCGTACGATTAACTGCGGCCCTATATCTGCAGAACGTGCGCTCAACTATAGCTTCTCCGGTCCGAACCTGAGAGCTGCCGGTGTTGACTACGATGTACGCGTTATGAACCCATACTCATCGTATGAAGAGTTTGATTTCATTATCCCGGTAGGAACCAATGGCGATACTTATGATCGCTTCATGGTGCGCCAGGAAGAAATGTGGCAAAGCCTTAGCATCATCAAGCAGGCTATAGAAAAAGTAAAGAAAGAACCTGCCGGTATATATAGCGCGCGCGTTCCTGAGTTCTGTCTTCCTCCAAAAGAAGAAGTATACAACGACATGGAAGCGCTCATCTATCACTTCAAGATTGTGATGGGTGAAACTGAAATTCCAAAAGGCGAAGTATACCACTGTGTAGAAGGCGGTAATGGCGAGTTAGGTTTTTACCTGATCAGCGATGGCGGCCGTACTCCGTTCAGATTACAATTCAGAAGACCTTGCTTTATATACTATCAGGCGTATCCGGAAATGATCAAAGGATCGATGTTATCCGATGCCGTGATCACCATGAGTAGCATGAATGTAATAGCAGGAGAACTTGATGCATAAAACCGTTATCAGTTATCCGGTAACGGATAACGAATAACCAACAACGATTAACGGACAGAAGATGAGTGAACAGATAAAACCGATACAATTTTCAGCCGAGACCATGGATCTCGTGCAGCGCATCATAAAACGTTATCCGGAAGGAAGACAGAAGTCAGCTTTGCTGCCCGTGCTACATATAGCACAAGCCGAGTTTGATGGCTGGCTCAGCACACCGGTAATGGATTATGTTGCATCGATACTTTCCATCAAGCCGATTGAAGTATATGAAGTTGCATCATTCTATACCATGTTCAATCTCGAGCCGGTAGGTAAATGTCTCATCGAAGTTTGTCAGACGGGTCCGTGCTGGTTAAGAGGTGCTGATGATATCGTTGAACACTTCGAGAAGAAACTCAATATAAAAGTAGGAGAGACGACAGCAGACGGAATGTTCACCCTGAAGACTGTTGAGTGCTTGGGCTCCTGCGGGACTGCCCCAATGTTACAGTGTGGTTCTGATTACTATGAAAACCTTACAACTGAAAAGGTAGATACCTTGATTGAAAAATTGAGAACTTCCAATCAGCGCAGTACATATATGAAATCTAACATGCAGGAGATCTAATCATGGCAAGACTTTTAGAACATATAAATGTACCGGGCATCAATACATTTGATGTATATAGAAAACACGGTGGCTATAAATCGGTAGAGAAAGCGTTGAAGACGATGACTCCCGATGAAGTCACTGAAGAAGTT
>CAMLLI010000608.1 GCA_946480685.1 uncultured Flammeovirgaceae bacterium
TGATCGATCACATCAAAGTTATGCTTGCCCATAAAGTCGTTTCCATAATTCCGAAACGATTCAATAACATCTACATTGCCTAATACATTTACTTCAAAATCCGATTTACTGAATTCTTCATTCGAGCGAAAGAATTCCATCGAGCGATTTAACAAATCAATCTTATCAGCCTTCGATACACTAAACTCTTCCGACAACTGTTCTTCCACATACTGCTTGGTAAGTTTCATAAAGTTGTTGGTGTGATGATATGCATCCGAGCGTGGTTTTATATTCAGAAAATCATGCTTCCAGAAATGCGCGTCTGATTTGTTGATGTTATCTACGATCAGCACTTTATACCCTTCATCCTTCTCGGCATTCAGAATGAGACAACCTTTATCCAGCTTCTTGATATTTATACCTTCATCGGCACTCATCTCAAACTGCGAGGAAAGCTTCAGGTAATTTTCTTTATTCTCCGACTTGAATATACCAATCGCCTCAGCAGTCATATTCTGAATCTCAATGGAATCGAAGAAAGCAATATATAGTTCGCCAGCCTTTATATTCGGATGCTGCGTAGCATCGTAGAGGTGGCGCGCTATATTTACCGAGTTCTCGTGAAATGTTTCCGGGTTGGTAAATGTATCTAAAGCGAATTTATAGATCGGGTTCAGCGTAAAGTCTTCGTTGGAGAATGTAAACGTATTGTACTCCGGAGTATTGAAGTTCGAGAGAAAATATGTACGCAACAATTGATGTACCCGTTCATCATCTACATCTATAGGAGCTTCCGACAAGCGAAGTGATTCGCCATTAACGGGGTTGCCCACATAGTGTGCAGACACTTGTTGAATATTAGTAAGGGATGAGTCGATCATATCCATAGCACGAGCATTTTAAAAAACATAGCCCACGGGCTTTACACCGCGGGCCAGTTAACCTGTATTCGCTATCGTTTTTGTTTTTTACTTAGTTGATGATATCAAAACCAGTATACGGCACCAGCACTTTCGGTATGCGTATGCCATCTTTGGTTTGATTGTTTTCCAATATAGCCGCTACAATGCGAGGCAACGCAAGAGCACTGCCGTTGAGTGTATGCAACAATTGTGTTTTACCTTCCTTGCCTTTATAGCGCAGCTTCAAACGGTTGGCCTGAAACGTTTCGAAATTACTTACTGAACTTACTTCGAGCCAGCGTTGTTGTGCTGCAGAGAATACTTCCATATCGTAGGTCATGGCTGAATTAAAGCCCATGTCGCCACCGCAGAGTAATAATTTGCGATACGGTAACTCAAGCTTCTCCAGCAAGCCCTGTACGTGAGCACACATATCGTCAAGCGCCTGGTACGATTCTTCTGCTTTTCTGATCTGAACAATTTCAACTTTGTCAAATTGATGCAGACGATTCAAACCACGCACGTGTGCTCCCCAGCTACCGGCCTCGCGTCTGAAGCACGGAGTATATCCGGCATTTTTGATTGGCAGTTCATCTTCAGCAACCAGTACATCACGGTATAAATTCGTGATGGGCACTTCGGCTGTAGGTATCAGGTACAGACCATCTTCATTTACGAAGTACATCTGTCCTTCCTTGTCGGGAAGTTGTCCTGTTCCATAACCGGAAGCTTCATTTACAACTATAGGAGGTTGTATTTCTCTATAGCCAAAGCTCGCAGCTTCATCGAGAAAGAAATTGATAAGCGCGCGCTGCAGGCGTGCACCTTTCCCTTTATATACCGGGAAACCTGCACCGGAAATTTTTATACCGAGATCAAAGTCGATGATGTCGTACTTCTTGATAAGGTCCCAGTGTGGAAGAGCGTCCGCGTCTAATTGTGGAACGGTGCCATGTTGATATACACTGATGTTGTCATCAGCACCAACACCGGCCGGTACATTTTCATGCGGCACATTAGGAATCTTATATAGCAGTTCGAGTTGCTTCTTCTCGTATGTATCGAGTTCTGCTTCGAGCGATTTTACTTTATCCTTATCAGCAGCAACCGATGCACGCAATGTAGCAGCTTCGTCCTGCTTGCCCGACTTCATTAACTCTCCGATCTTCTTGGAGTCTGTATTGGATTTAGCTTTCAGTTCATCGAGTACCTTTTGAGTATCTCTTCTTAACTGATCGTTTTCGAGCACCTGATTTATCAGGGCCTTTGCATCTTTGAAATTCCGCTTGGCTAAACCTGCTATAATTTTGTCGGCTTGCTCGCGGACAGTTGCTACCTGTAACATTGGTATGGATTTTTTAAAAGGCTTCAAAATTAGTTTTTTTTGATCGCCTTGTGCTTTTCTAACTATAATAAAATATTCTATGATTTGATAATTTTCATTTTTGAGTTATACTTGCATCATCATTCGGCTTTTATCTCAAGCCCTCTGAACATAAATCCGGAACTCTTAATCAAATTTTTGTTTTTCTTGTTAACTGTTTCACAACGTTATTATTCAGCTTTATGCTGATCACCACAACCAATTCAACATATCATCATTTTTAAACACATTCATTTTTAAATCTCATGTACACTATTGACGACCTGAATGTCAGGCTTCTCTCTGAATTGAAAGAGATCGCAGAGGAGATGGGCGTAAAAAATGCCAAGAAGCTATCCAAGCAAGACCTCATCTACAAAATCCTCGATCAACAAGCTGTATCAGGTGATACAACTCCCGCCAAAAAACCTGCAGCTGCAAAAACTGAGACTACCGAAACAACTACTGAAGCCGCTACTCCCGAACGTAAAATGCGCCCGCGCAGACGCGAGAATGTAGCTCCTGCGAATGCAGCTTCAACACCTCCGCCAGCGAAATCAGAAACTGATTTTACTTCTGATGAACTGCTGGATTCTATAAACCTTGACTTCGATTCTACGCCTCAGACTTTTGCTGAGAACACAGAAGACGACAGCGATATTGAAAACATCATCATTAACGAAGAGCCACGTCACGAGCAGCAACGTATGCCGGAGCGCCCGCAGCATCAGCGCGCTTCTATACGCGAGTTCGATGGTGCCATCAGCAATGAGGGTGTACTCGAAATCATGCAGGATGGATACGGCTTCCTTCGTTCATCAGACTATAATTACCTGGCGAGCCCTGACGATATTTATGTATCGCCATCACAGATAAAATTATTCGGTCTTAAAACCGGTGATACTGTAAAAGGTTTGATTCGTCCTCCGAAAGAAGGCGAGAAATACTTTGCACTGTTGAAGGTTGAATCGGTTAACGGCAAGACTACCGAAGAGATCCGCGACCGCGTTGCTTTCGAATACCTTACTCCGCTTTTCCCGGAGCAGAAATTAAAACTCAGCACTACGCCTGATAATATGTCTACGCGTATACTCGATCTGTTCTCACCTATCGGTAAAGGACAGCGTGGTATGATCGTGGCACAACCGAAGACTGGTAAAACTGTATTGCTGAAAAACATTGCCAACGCTATAGCACAGAACCACCCGGAAGTATATCTGATCGTATTGCTGATCGATGAACGTCCGGAAGAAGTTACTGATATGGCGCGCAGTGTAAATGCAGAAGTAATCGCTTCTACATTCGATGAGCAGGCGGAGCGCCACGTAAAAGTATCGAGCATTGTGCTTGAGAAAGCGAAGCGTATGGTTGAGTGCGGACATGATGTAGTGATCCTCCTGGATTCTATCACACGTCTGGCGCGTGCTTATAACACCGTAGTACCTTCCTCTGGTAAAATACTTTCCGGTGGTGTGGATGCTAACGCATTACACAAACCAAAACGTTTCTTTGGTGCTGCCCGTAAGATTGAGAACGGTGGGTCACTCACTATAATCGCGACAGCACTTATTGATACCGGCTCGAAGATGGATGAAGTTATCTTCGAAGAATTTAAAGGTACCGGTAACATGGAATTGCAGCTTGATCGCAAGCTTGCCAACAGACGCGTATACCCTGCTATGGATGTACCTGCATCCGGCACAAG
>CAMLLI010000609.1 GCA_946480685.1 uncultured Flammeovirgaceae bacterium
TCGGAAGCAGTGATCAGATTTTCTTTTGTCATGATCTTCTCTACCGATGCATCCATATCTTTCTGGAAGCGTAAGTCGCGGTTGGTAATGATACCAACGAGCTTACCATTTTGATCTACTACAGGAATACCACCGATGCGATATTCACGCATAATTTTCTCGGCATCGCGAACGGTTGAATGAAGTTCCAGTGTAATCGGATCAAGTATAAGACCGCTCTGCGAACGTTTTACTTTACGAACCTGCTCGGCCTGTTGTTCAATCTTCATATTCTTATGAATGAACCCAAGGCCGCCCTCCAATGCTATACTAATAGCAAGTTCTGCTTCTGTTACCGTATCCATGGCAGCAGAAACAATAGGGATGTTCAACTTGATGTTGTTCGTTAAAAAGCTGGTAGTAGAAGTTTCGCGTGGAAGGACATCTGAATACGCAGGAACAAGAAGCACGTCATCGTATGTGAGCGCTTCGAAAAGAAATTTTGAATTATCGAGCGGCATGGCAAATAATATTAGGATTCATTATTTGCCGGGCAAAGATATACTTTAATTATATAATTCACTAACAAGATTATAAAGTGGTCAATATTTCTTTTCAGAAATTCATTCTGCCGATATTTATTGTCATTAATTGGTAGTGCTCATTTATTTTTGACGCGCTAAACCAATATTTATGAGAAGATTATTCTTTACCCTTCCTTTTCTTTTTTTATTCATCGTTTCTTTTGCTCAGGTTCAAACAGGTAAGGCATCCTTCTATGCAGATAAATTTGATGGCGTGACCACAGCCAGTGGTGAGAAGTATCGCCACAATAAATTTACAGGTGCTCATAAAAGTCTGCCGTTCGGAACAATTGTGCGTTTTACAAACGTTGAAAATAATAATTGTGTTTATTTAAAAATAAACGACCGCGGTCCGTGGGTTGAAGGTCGTATTATCGACTTATCCAAAGCAGCGGCTGAAGAACTCGGTTTTGTAAACCTGGGTGTAGCCGATGTTAAAATTGAAATTATAGATGCCGGTGATGGTAAGACCAGCGACCCGGGTCGACCGATCGATCACGTGATGGTGGAAGAAAAAGAGTTTTATGAATTTGAGATCACGCGCTATACTCCGAAAGGATACGGTGTTCAGATCGGCACTTACCAGGAGCTTGTAAACCTGATGCGTTTGTCTGACAACCTCAAGAACTCATACAAGAAACAAGTTACGGTTCAGGTAAAAGTCATTAACGGTGTGAAGTACTACGGATTGATACTCGGTAAATTCAGCTCGCGCCCCAAGGCTGAAGAATTTCGCGAAGAACTGCGCATTAAATTTCCGGATGCCTTTATCGTAGAGTATAACCGACTCTAGTCAAGCGCTTTGTATTCTTGCTAACCTCTAGCGACTAACTCGACAAGTTCTTTTTAGGCAGAAATAAGTTTTCCTTTGCAAAGTCTATAGTCTGCAGATACCACCAACAGCAGGCTATAGATCTTTTTTATGGAGATCATCGGGTATATCGCGTCTGTTTGTATCGGATTAATTTTAGGGTTGCTAGGCGGAGGAGGTTCCATCTTATCGATTCCCATCCTGGTATATCTCTTTCACATCGATGCTGTTGTAGCTTCTGCTTACTCGCTTTTTATTGTAGGTGTAACCAGTTTTGTAGGGGCTGTACCGAAATACAAAGAACACCTGGTGAATATCCGCACGGGGTTGCTCTTCGGTATCCCATCCATCATCAGCATATTTGTTACCCGTAAATGGATTGTTCCCGCTATACCTGATATACTATATCAATCGGATTCAATCCTAATTACTAAACGGGTTTTACTGTTGAGTCTGTTTGCTATACTGATGATACTCGCTTCGGTATCGATGATCAGAAACAAAAAAGAGATTCAGCGTGACGATGATCGTAACCGAAAAGTTCTCCTGTTCATCGAAGGTATACTTATCGGGTTCCTTACGGGATTGGTAGGCGCAGGCGGAGGATTCCTGATTATTCCTGCACTTGTATTACTTACCGGGCTGCCATTCAAAACAGCAGTAGGCACATCGTTGTTTATCATCGCGATCAATTCGCTGATGGGCTTCCTGGGGGATGTGCTGAATTATACGATGGACTGGCCATTCCTGCTCTCCATCACTTCACTTGCTGTTATCGGCATTCTCATTGGCAACAAACTTTCCGGTGCTATATCTTCCTTCAAACTCCGCAAGGCTTTCGGCTGGTTTGTACTTACGATGGGCTGCTGGATATTGATCCGGGAGATTGTTATATAGTATATCTCCCGGATTATTTTTAATTATTCGTGACGCAAGGAATCTACGGGGTTTGCTTTCGCGGCCCGTATCGTTTGCGACAATATAGTAGTAACGCCAAGCGACAGCATGATTAACAAACTTACTGCTATATCGAGCACGCCTATATCAGCATGATAGTATTGCAGGTTCAGATATACCTTTTCAAAGAACAGGTAGGTTATCGGTACAGCGATGATTGCTGCGATCACCATCAGCTTCATAAAATCTTTCGAGAGCAGTATAATGACGCTGGAGGAAGACGCACCCAGTACTTTACGCACACCAATTTCTTTGATGCGATTCTCCACGGTAAATACAACCATACCGAGCAGCCCGAGACATGAAATTGTGATGGCCAGTAAACCGAGAAAGCCGCAGATCTTGATCATGCCAAAGTAAGAGGAATAGGCATCGCTGATCTCATCATCAAAGAACTTTGCCATAAACTTCTTCTCACCGGCAAATGTCTTCCAGCTTGCTTCCATTTCTGAAATAGCGCTGAATGCATCAGTCGTTATCATTTTTATGTTGGCATACTCAAAACGGGCAGGATCGTATCGAAAGAAGAAATTTTTAATGGGCTCGCGCAAAGATGTATAGTGAAAATTCTTCAACACACCGACTACTGTAACTTCTTCACCTGCGGTTGATGTTATAACCTGTCCTAATGCTTCAGCAGCACTTGTCAGCTTCAGCGTTTTCAAAAACTCTTCGTTAATGATAACATGTGCTTTGTTAGCCGCTATATCTTCCGAAAAGTTATTACCGGCTATCAGGGTCAGGTTCAGGTTTGCTATATATTTCTCATCTATATACATCTGGTATACTTCCAACGAATCGATGAGGTTCTTTTCTTTTATCCAGGTGCTTTCAACGGCTCCCGTACCCATCACACCAGACGACATTGAAATAGATTGTGCGGCCGGGAGCTTGGCGAATTCGTTTCGGAATATCTGCGGATCAGTACCCTGCAACTCAACATCAAGTATATTTTCCTGGTCAAATCCAAAGTTATGATTCAGCGTGTGGCGATACTGGTTAAAAACGATTACCACGCTCATAATAAATCCGAGTGACAATGCGAATTGAGAAACAATCAACACCTTTCTGAAATTGAAAGCCGTAAGTCCTTTACTGGCAGGCTGCGTTTTTAATGCCTGCACCGGAGTGAGTTTTGAAAAATATATAGCAGGCACAATACCCGCAATAAACCCGACAAAAAGTGCAAAGCCAACAAAGTAAATAATGGTAGTAAGATCGGGCGTGAGGTCTACAGCACTTGAATCCACCAGCATGTTTACAAACTCGGAGCGAACCACAGTAAATATATAGCAAGACATAACGAGCGCGATCATCGTAATTACCATCGCCTCCACAACAAACTGAATGAATATCTGGCTGCGTTGACCTCCCATCGTTTTACGCAAACCAATTTCCTTCATGCGTCTTAAGGCTCTTGAAATCGAAATGTTGGCGTAATTGAAACAGGCCGGCAACAGAATCAATATTACAAGAAATATAAATATACCCAGTGAAGCATAGTCCCACTCCGGACCGATCGAGTAACGCAGGTCAGGTCCGGGAGCAATATCATTAAGTGCCTGCAATGCAAACTGTGCCTTGAAGTCTTTCGACTGCGCATATAT
>CAMLLI010000610.1 GCA_946480685.1 uncultured Flammeovirgaceae bacterium
ACGTTGTTTAGTGAGCTGCGAGCTTTGAGCTGCGAGCTGCGAGAAAAAAAGGCTGTTGGCTGCAAGCCGCTGGCTGCAGGACGATTCCGTTACGATACGTTTTACTTGTTTAAAAATATTGATGGTAAAGCTGCGAGCAGCGTTAGCTGCAAGCCGTTGGTGTCTTGGGTCCAGCAGCTTGCAGCCAGAAGCCACTAGTGTCCGGGGAAAAGTATAGAAAAAAATTAAGCGGGATCATTTCTGAGCCCGCTTTTTCATGGTAGATTAAGTTACCACACTAAAATTTACCATGAACAAAAGTAGTCATTTCTCCGGACAGCCAATCTTTTCTCAACTCATCAAATTAATCCCTAAGGATATCGTACAGAAGGCTGTCCAAAAGCATTGTGCAGATAGATACTATAAGAAGTTTAATACCTGGCATCATCTGATTACGATGCTATTCGCCTGCCATGGTAATTGTACTTCTCTTAGGGAAGTTGTTACCGGTATGCGTGCTTTTGAAGGCAGGTTATTATCGAGTGGCATACGCTATTTTCCAGCCCGCAGTACTTTTTCAGAAGCCAATGAAAGAAGATCATGTGAAGTTTTTGAAGATATCTATCTGTCGTTAAAAGCCTATTGGGATCAATTTTTACCGGACAGCACACATTCAGAAAATCAACTATACATCATTGATTCTACTGTGATCACTCTTTTTCAAGAGATCTTTAAAGGCTCGGGCAGCAGTTATACGGATGGCAGGCGAAAGGGAGGATTGAAAGTACATATGGCTGTCCCGGTCAATCAACAGTGTCCTTGCGTAATTCATATAGGTGAGGGAGCGGCCAATGATTTAAGTTTTCATAAGTATTTAACGCTACCTGCAGGAAGCACCGTGATAATGGACAGAGGTTATCGCAGCTATCCGCAGTTCAACTTATGGACCTATATGAACATTCGATGGATTACCAGGCTATGGGATAGCACGCATTTCAATATCACAAAGAAAAGAAGCATAGATAAGGATCAGCAGCAGTTGGGTATACTTGACGATGTTGAAGCAACATTAGGGTATCCTCAAAAGAAAACTGAATCGGTAAAAGCCAGGATCATTACCTATATCGATCGGCAAAGCAAGAAGCATTTAGAGTTTTTAACGAATGATTTTGATAGCGATCCCTTTACCATTGCTCAACTATATGCCAAGCGTTGGAGCATAGAGCTATTGTTTAAGCGATTAAAGCAAAACATGCCGCTTCAATACTTTCTTGGAGACAACAAGAATGCGATTCAAATTCAAATCTGGTGTGCTCTAATTGCTGACTTACTCTTGAATATAGTTCGAAAGATGGTTAAGAAAAGATGGGCTTTCTCAAATATAGTGGCCTTGGTCAGGCTTCACTTGTTTAACTATATCAATCTATACTCCTTCCTGCAAGACCCAGAAAATTGTGTCATACAGAGAAAGCCGGGTTCACAAATCCAATTAACTATTAATTTATCAGGATAAGCCCTCTTTCCATCACGAATAAAAAAATGTCGATTGCATTCTCTCAATCGACATTTTCTGTCATTCCTAATTTTCCCCGGACAACAATGGCCAGAAGCTAGCAGCTCATTGATAGACGCGTACGTAATCTACTTCCATGCGCTGCGGCCAGATGCTTTCATCTATGCCTTGCCTGCCGCCCCAGTTTCCGCCTACGGCTATATTCATGATGAGGTAAAAGGGCTCATCGAAGGGCCAGCCTTTGAAGTCGTCTTTCGGGTCGCGTGTTACGGTGTGGTATACTTTGCCATCTACTTCGAATGCTATCTTATCGGTAGTCCAATCGATGGTATATATATGGAATGAGTCCTGTGCATCGGCAATGGTTATCTTTCCTTCTTTTTGTGTTTGCTTGATGTGATTATAGGCCTCCGTGTGAATTGTACCGTGAACTACACCAGGGTCGTATCCTACATGCTCCATGATATCAATCTCGCCACTCGCGGGCCACGGGCCGTATTTCCATTCGGTCGGTAACATCCATATAGCAGGCCATGTACCTTTGCCGCGTGGTAACTTTGCACGTACTTCTATGCGCGCATGTTTCCAGTCGCCTTTCTTTTTTGAGACAATGCGCGAAGATGTATAGGGCTTACCTTCCAGCGAATCCTTGTGCGCTTCAACAATCAGGTTACCGTTCTCTACGCGAACGTTCTTTTCATGATTGGTATAGTATTGTTGTTCATTGTTTCCCCAGCCGTTGTTATCGCCCAGGTCGTAATTCCATTTGGAAGTATCGGGGGTTCCGGTATAGTCGAACTCATCGCTCCAGACGAGTTCAGGGCTTTTTTTACATGCCGATACCAGGAGCATCAGGCATGCTGATGATATAAATAGCAATCGCATAATTACTGTGTTAATAATAAGCTTCTTATATACTTGTGCAGCGTACAGGTATACAGAAAGTATAAATGATTTTAATTCCCGGAATAAACTGTTATTGGAATACCCGGATATAGTCTACGATCATGTGTTGCGGAAAAGACGTAGATGCATCCGGACTGCCGGGCCACTTACCTCCTACCGCTACGTTGAATATGAAAAAGAACTTGGCGCGAAATTCACTGAGACCTTCCGGAGTTATATCAATCGCGTTGAACTCAACATCATCTACATACCAGGTAATTTTTGATGATGTCCACACAATCGAGAACACGTGGAATTCATCGTGAAAGATTCCACTGCTCAATGTATAGTGAGCCGTATGGCTTGCATAAGCTCCGGCATTGTCCCAATGTACCGTTCCGTGTACAGTGTTATCCTTACCGGTACCGCCTACCAGTTCCATAATATCAGTCTCTCCGCATTTCGGCCATCCTGCAGTGCTGAAACTATCGCCCAGCATCCAGAGGGCCGGCCATATACCTTGACCTTTCGGCAACGCTGCACGTATATCTACACGACCATACTGGAAAGACTTTTTGTCTTTTGTAATGAGGCGTGACGAAGTATAGCTGCTGCCCATATAGTTCTCCTTCTTGGCAGTGATTACGAGATAACCATCTTTTACACTTGTATTTTCCTTGCGATAATACTGCAGCTCATTATTACCCCAGCCATCTGTTCCGTTACCGTACTCGTAACTCCAGTATGCATCATTCAATGATGTTCCGTCAAACTCATCGTTCCACACCATCGTCATACCGCTATAGCTTGTGGGTGTGTTATACCCGGTTGCCGGTATAACTACTTCACCGTTGTTTGCAGAGCCAACGGTAACGGCAATCTGTTTCGATTCTGAAATGAAATCAGAAGCCGTTACATGTGCCTGCACCTTTACAATGTAGTTACCGGACGATGTATAGGTATGAGTCGCTTTACCATCGTTTACTTTCACCGGAGTCTCCGATGAGCTTTCACCAAAGTATATCGTATAAAAATTAGCATTCGCTGCTGACGCTGTAACCGAAACCAGTCCCGTGCCATTCGTACTCACCGTTACGCTTACCTGCAGGTTTGAGGGCAACGTTAATGTCTGCTCTTCATCATCTCCACCGCATCCTGTCATTACCGTCATACCGAAAAGTATATAGGCAAATGCTGCTTTCAGTCTCTTTATCATGTCGGTTTACCTTTATCCAAGTTTCAGAAAAATTGTCCCGGAAGCCAAACGTTCACGGGACAATCTCCCTCTATAAATATATTTATTATTCCGGCAGCAGTTCGAAATCATCCAGGAAGAATATACCTCCTGTAAAGATTGCTTCGCCACCAATCTGAACTACTACTTTATCAAAATCCGTACGATCAGCGTAAGCACTGAAATCAAACGTAAGTTCAAGCCACTTGTCGGTTTGCAGATTCTTCTGAATTACTTCGGCCTGTGTAGTATAGGCGTTACCACCTAACTCTGAGTTCTGCAATTTAACTGACACCTGCTTTTGCAGTGTATTATAT
>CAMLLI010000611.1 GCA_946480685.1 uncultured Flammeovirgaceae bacterium
ACACCCAAATTTATAGAACAGGCGAAAGAATATGGTATTGATGCGAAAGGTACATTTTCAACGCAGGGATATTTTTTTGATTACGATCGGGATGGCGATCTCGATCTGTTTCTGCTCAATCACGCAAACATGTTTTACGCGGCTTTCTTCAATGTAAAGCGACTGCGCAACCTGCGCCATCCGTATTTCGGCAATAAACTATACCGGAATGACAATGGGAAATATACCGAAGTGAGTGCAACCGCCAACATCCACGGAAGTGGTTTGAACTTCGGCCTGAGCGCATCCATCAGTGACCTGAACGGGGATCAATGGCCGGATATATATGTCACCAATGATTACGAGGAGCAGGATTTCTGCTATATCAACAATCGTAACGGCACATTCTCGGAAGTGTCTCATACGTTGTTTGGACACTTGTCGAAGTTTGGAATGGGATCAGATATAGCGGACGTGAATAATGATGGACTACCGGAAGTTTTCGTAGCGGATATGTTGCCCGAAGATAATTTCAGACAAAAATTATTGAAAGGTGCTGATGAGTACGACAAGTATTCGCTCGCCGTAGACAGCGGGTACTACCACCAGTATATGCGCAATACCTTTCAGCTTAATCGCGGGTTCGCTGCCGATAGCTTGCCGCGCTTTAGTGAAGTCGCACAAGTAGCGGGCGTGTCCAATACAGACTGGAGCTGGGCACCGTTACTGGCCGATTACGATAATGACGGGTTAAAAGATATTTTCGTTACCAACGGCTATCTGCGTGATTTCACAAACCAGGATTTTCTGAAATATACCGTGAGTGACATGACGAAGGAAGCGAACGATAATAATCGTCCGGTAAACCTGTTGGAGCAGATCCAGAAAATGTCGTCCACGAAAGTGCACAACTATATATATCACAATACCGATGGTTTACATTTTACAGATGTATCAGAAGCCTGGGGCTTGGAACATAAAAATATATCGAATGCTGCAGCCTACGCAGACCTGGACAATGACGGTGACTATGACCTGGTTGTTAATAACCTGAACGAAGTAGCCAATGTTCTTCAGAACCATCAAAACGAAATTCAGAAGAATAACTATATCAAGCTCAAGTTAGCGGGCGAGAAACCAAATGTACAGGCACTCGGTGCAAAAGTATATATTAGGCTGAAGGAAGAAGAACTGTTCCATGAAATATACTATGCCCGCGGCTATCAGTCGTCAGTAGAACCGCTGCTTACTGTGGGTGTAGGAAAAAATACCGTTATTCCTGAAGTAAAGATATACTGGCCGGATGGTCGTGTTTCGGCACTCACCAATGTCAAGGCGAATCAAATGATAACCGTAAATCAGCAGGGCGCAACCGTTCATGAAAAACAACAGGCAGCCATTCAGCAACCGGTCATTACCGATAGAACAAATACAAGCGGCATTGCCTATAAGCACATGGAAAATCCCTTTGTGGATTTCAAAGTCCAACGCCTCGTGCCTTATCAGTTGTCTCGGTTGGGCGGCAAGTTTAGCGTAGCCGATGTTAATCATGATAAGAATGATGATATGTTCTTTGAAGGTGCACATGGTCAGGCGGGAAAACTATATATAGGGCACGATGATGGTTCATTTACAGAATCATCCACTACACCGTGGGAAGCTGATAAATATTGTGAAGACCTCGGCTCTGTTTTCTTCGATGCCAATGGTGACGGACATCCTGATCTCTACGTGGTGAGTGGAGGGAATGAGTTCTTTTCCGGAGATACACTATACCAGGATCGCCTGTATATAGGAGACGGCAAAGGCGGGTATAAAAGAGACAGACATGCACTCCCGAGGGAAACTGCGAGTGGAGGTACTGTTGCAGCCGCGGATTTTGATCACGATGGTGATGAAGATCTTTTTGTAGGCGGAAGACTGCTTCCTGATCAGTATCCCGTATCACCACAAAGTATGGTGCTTCGAAATGATTCTCACAGCGGCAAAGTAAAGTTTGTAGATGTGACGAATGAACTGAATCCATCATTACAAAAAGCCGGTATGATAACGGATGCCCTATGGGCTGATGTGAATGGCGATACCTGGGCGGATTTGATTCTCGTTGGCGAATGGATGCCAGTACGCATTTTTGTAAATGAAAAGGGCAAGACGCTGAAAGAGATCACCGCGGAAGCAGGACTTGCCAACACACACGGATGGTGGAATACAGTATATACCGGAGATGTTGATCATGATGGTGACCTGGATATACTTGCCGGCAATGCCGGAGTAAATCTGTCATTACATGCTTCGGATAAAGAACCGGTGGAGTTATTCGCAGTGGATATGAACAAGGATGGGAAGATCGATCCGATCATCACATCCTATATACAGGGTAAACGTTATCCATTGCCAAGTCGCGATGAGTTATTGGACCAGGTGACGCCACTCCGTAAAAAGTTTATTCGCTATGCACAATATGCCAATGCTTCCATTGAAGATATACTCGAAGGTGATCTGCTAAAGAACGCGTCCGTATACCGGGCAACGACCTTCGAATCAGTTTGGTTTGAAAATGGTGGACACGGTAAATTTCAAATGAAGCCGTTGCCGGCTTTGGCACAATTATCCGCTGTACAGGCATTCGTGCCGTATGATTTTGATGGCGATGGTAACGAAGAAATACTGGCTGCCGGTAATTTTTATCCGTACCGTGTACAGCTCGGACGTTGTGATGCATCGTATGGCGCGATACTGCAATTTAAGAATGGAACCGCTCATGTATATAAACCGGAGCAACCGATATGGTTGTCGGGAGATATCCGTGCGGCTGGTGTTGCACGATCTGTTCAGTCATCACCGCGGATTATTGTCTCGACAAACAATGATGCTGCAGGAGTTTTTGTACCAACATCAAAAAGCACACAGCACACTGAAACAATTACCAAAAAATAATCATGTAAAAATTATAAACGAGTATAGTTAGTCGTTTGATCATCGTGCAAACGCATCTATATTTCGCTCAATCATTCTCTAACAACAAGGATTAATTTTACCAGATGAAAACACCATTCAAAATTTTTTCTCTTTCTCTGCTCGTGTTGCTGGCAGCATGCGCCAGGAAAGAAGTTACTGCTCCGCAGGCAGTATTGCCTGTACCGAATGATGCGCAGCTTGCGTGGCATGAAATGGAGCTGAATGCATTTGTACATTTTACCACCAATACATTTACGGATAAGGAGTGGGGCTTTGGCGATGAGAAACCATCGGTATTCAATCCTACAGCCGTTGATGTAAATCAGTGGGTAACTACACTGAAGGATGCAGGCTTTAAAGGTGTTATTCTCACGTGTAAACACCATGACGGATTTTGCCTCTGGCCAAGTAAATATACCGAGCACTCGGTAAAGAACAGTCCCTATAAAGAAGGTAAGGGCGATATTGTAAAAGAAGTATCCGATGCATGTAAGCAACACGGATTGAAGTTCGGTATATATATGTCACCTTGGGACAGAAACCGTGCAGACTACGGCTCGCCTTCCTATGTAGAATATTACCGTAACCAGTTGAAGGAATTATTTACAAGCTATGGTCCTGTATTCGAAATGTGGTTCGATGGTGCCAATGGTGGCGATGGTTACTACGGTGGTGCCAATGAAAAACGAAGAATAAACGGAGCTACCTATTACGACTGGCCAACAACACTGAACCTCGTTCGCGAAATGGAACCGAATGTAATTTTCTTTAGCGATGCAGGTCCGGGTGTACGCTGGGTTGGAAACGAGCGCGGTATAGCCGGTGAAACAAACTGGAACTCGATCACACCCGATACTTTATTTGCCGGTAAAGGTGGCATTGAACAATTACTGGGTACCGGAAATGAAAATGGTACACATTGGATTCCGGCAGAAGTAGATGTATCGATTCGTCCGGGATGGTTCTATCATGCGAAGGAAGA
>CAMLLI010000612.1 GCA_946480685.1 uncultured Flammeovirgaceae bacterium
TACTTCTTACTTCTTACTTCTTACTTCTTACTTCTTACTTCTTACTTCTTACTTTTCATTCTATTCAAATAATGTTAGATTTTTTAAAAAATTTAAAAAAAACAAAGTTTTGTTTGTGGGGTAACACTTTAAAACTAATTTTGTCTATCGATTTAGTAGATAATCAATTCCCACCAGATTGATTTTATACAGAAGAAGGGAGAGAATAGGCTCGATGATCTTCTAGCAACCTGTCATCCACCATTGATAAGGTGCTAACTCCTACCAATATATAATTGGAACTATAAAATGTGAATTACATGAAAACCAAAGAGATGTTTATTCATCGGGAAGGCAGTTATAGACTGCACAAAAATTTTCCTTCGCTTACATCTATCAGCTGCAGCTGTTGTTGCTGTTGTTGATTCTCAAATCATTCTATACTGCCGCGAGCGTAGTATAGTCTCTATACATGGCTTTCGGATGCACGAATATCAGCAGGCATATTGGTGGTACGTCTGTAGATAAAGGGTGCATTCCGTAGCCGCCTATTTTCCTTTACGCATTTACTACATCTTACTAATTACACATTATGAAATCTTTCATTTCAGTAATAGCTTTCTATTTTCTGATTCTTCTGGCCAGTGCCGCCTGGGCACAACAAGCACCTGCGAACAAAGTCGTTGTAACGGGTGTACGATTCGCATATCCTTTACTGGAGAAATGGATTAAAGACTATAAAGAAGTAAATCCACAAACCGAAATCATTATCGAGTCACGCACCACCATTGACCCCGCTAAATATGACCTGCTGATCGAAGCATACGAGCCCGAACCAACAGTAAAAGAGACTCGTGAATATCTATACCTGGCCCGCTATGCCGTTGTACCTATAGCGAACGCGAACTCTGCATTCGCCAAAACATATCGTGAAAAAGGACTTACCAACGAGCTTATCAAACAAATATACTTTCATGATATCCTGGCGGATAAGTCGGAAGCCAAAACAATTGCCGCACCGTTCACGATATATACCCGTCTGCAAAAGGCAGGCGCTCCCACTACTTTTGCACAACACTTTGATTACACCCAACAAAATATAAAAGGGAAAGCTATTGCCGGGGCGGATGAACACCTGATCAAAGCCTTGCTAAAAGATTCTACTGCTATATCTTATAGCACGCCATCTTTACTATACGACCTCAAGACACGGAGTCTTACACCGGGTGTGGCTGTTATACCCGTTGATCTGGACGGCAACAACAAGATCAATGAAAGCGAAAGAGTGTATGGCGATCTCGATACCGTTTTAAAAGCACTGGAAGAAGAAGACGTAAAAAATGTACCGATCGGCCATCTGCACATCTCGATCAGCAAAATCAATGAACGTCCGGAAGCACTGAAGTTTCTCCTCTGGATATTACAAAACAGTCAGGATGATCTGCATCAGTTCGGATACCTGAAACCTGACCAAAAGCGCTTCGACCAAGAGAAAGAAAAATTTGAACAGCGCGCACTGAAGTAGAAACCTGCTCATACTCCATACAATCCTAACATGAAAAGATATATACTCTTTATACTTATTGCTTTGCCTTTTTCGAAGGGTTACGCACAAGATCTTATTAACGGAACGATAAAAGATGACACTGGTCAACCGTTGCCAGGCGCCACTATATTTATCAAAGGAACTTCCGTGCATGCTGTTGCCGATGTTGACGGCCACTTTACGATTGCTGCCGGAAAAGAATTTCCGTTTACACTGCAAGTAAATAGTGTTGGCTATCAAACCCAGGAAATTGAAATATATGAGCTCACCGGGGAACCTGCCGAAGTTATACTCAAAAGTGATAATATACTTGACGCTGTTGTTGTAGTCGGCTATGGAACACAAAAGAAAAGTGAACTGACGGGTGCTATAGCCTCGGTATCGGAAACTATATTAAAGCAACCAATCAGTTCAGTCGATCGCGCCCTCAATGGTGCTGCACCGGGTGTACAAGTTACACAAACCTCCGGACAGCCCGGTGGCGGTGTAAGTATTCGCATTCGCGGAGGAAGCTCGATACAAGGTGGCAATGAACCGCTCTATGTTATTGATGGTTACCCGGTATATAACAACGCAGTAAGTACAGGTGCCGTAACCGGTGCGAGTATAAATCCGTTGTCGAGTATAAATCCGGCTGATATCGAATCGATCGATATTCTGAAAGACGCTTCCTCAACCGCCATCTACGGTTCGCGCGGTGCCAATGGTGTTATCATCATCACCACCAAAAAAGGAAAGGCCGATCAGAACACCATCACCTACGATGTAAGCTATGGTATACAAACTTTGCGCAAGAAGATAGACTTACTCAACGCCAAACAATTTGCATCGCTTCGTAACGATGCCCTTTATGATACCACTCCGGCGAACGGAAGATTTCAATACCTGACACAAGAACAGATCGACCAGCTGGGTGAAGGAACGGACTGGCAGGACGAAGCCTTTCGAAGTGCAGCAACACAAAATCACCAGCTCTCTTTATCCGGAGGAACGCAAAAGACACGCTATGCTATATCCGGAAATTATTTCAACCAGGATGGTATAATCCGCAATACTGATTTCGAACGCTATAGTGCGCGCGTCAACATTGATACCAGGCCTACGGATCGCCTCACGTTCGGTCTCAGCTTTACCGGAAGTAAAAGCAACGCCAACATAGCGCCCAATGGAATTGTAAGTGCGTTACTTACTATGCCACCTACGGCAACTATATATGAACCAGACGGAAGCTATACCCTGCGTAATCCATTCGAAAATATATTCTCCAATCCGATTGCATCGTTGAACGAGCAGATCAACAAGACAAATTCTACCCGCTTACTCGGCACTGCCTTTGGTGAATATAATTTATTGGATGGACTTGTATTGAAAGTACTGTTCGGTACTGACATCACGGATACGAAAGACGAAAACTATATACCGAGCACGATCTATGAAGGAGCCACTACCAACGGGGCAGCCGCCATCGGTATCTTCAACGCATCATCCTGGTTGAATGAAAATACATTAACCTATGCGAAAGAGTTTGGTGATCACTCCATCAACATACTGGCCGGCTTTACACAACAGGAATATAAAGCTGATATTGTAAGAACCGGTGCCACTAACTTTGTAACGGATAATGTTACCTATAACAGTTTACAGGACGGAGCAGTAACAACGCGTCCGTATTCTAACAACACGGCATGGGCGCTCCTCTCCTACCTCGGCAGAGTTAACTATAACTATGCTCGCAAGTATTATTTAACAGCCAGCATTCGTACCGATGGTTCATCGCGCTTCGGTAAAAACAACAAGTGGGGATACTTCCCTTCTGCTGCTGTATCATGGAAGATCAGTGAAGAAAATTTCTTTGACGGACTTTCTTCGGTGATCAGCGATCTGAAATTACGCGCCAGCTACGGAGCTACCGGTAACCAGGAGATTGGTGAGTATCAATCACTCGCCACACTGCGAAGTGTTACCTATCTTTTTGGTGACAACCTCGTAACGGGATTTACTCCGAACGGTATTGCCAACAGCGACCTCGGGTGGGAAACGACCAACCAGTTTGATGCCGGTATAGATATAGGCCTTCTGAACAACCGCGTTAGTGTTACGTTGGATGGATACCATAAGAAAACAAAAGACCTGCTGCTGAACGTTGAAATTCCGTGGACCAGTGGTCAGGCTACATCGCTGCAGAATTATGGAGCTGTAGAAAACAAAGGTATCGAACTCGGCATCAACACGACAAACCTGGAAGGCGCCATCACCTGGACTACCAACATCAATTTTTCGCTGAACCGTAACAAAGTTGTCAGTATAGGCGGAGGAAGTAATTCTTATCTCAGCGGAAACTATATCGTGAAAGTTGGCCAACCGCTGGGAACATATTACGGAACAGTA
>CAMLLI010000613.1 GCA_946480685.1 uncultured Flammeovirgaceae bacterium
CACCACCACGATACTATCGTCAACCAGTAATCCTAATGCTACAACAAGTCCTACGATACTTAACTGGTTCAGACTTATACCGAAGAGATTTAATAACACGAGTCCGATGGCGAGTGATAGTGGAATAGAGATCATCACGATGGTAGCGGCTCTCCATCCCAGCGGCAACAATGTAATAGACACGAGAAATATAGCGATCAGAAAATCCTTCCCTAATCCCGCGAGGCGTCCATTCACATTATCAGCCTGATCGAAGTGATGCACCATGTCTATATTTGCCGGCAACTTTGCCTCAAAATTTTCAAGCACCGGTTTATAGATCTTTTGCGTGTTGGTAATGTTGAGTCCGGGTTTCTGCGCAGCCACTACAAATACGCAGCGGTGCCCGTTGAGACGTGTGATGTGTTTCGTTTCATCAAATATAGTATAGGCGTCCGCTACATCTTTCAGGAGTATATTTTTCCCATTGGCAGAATATACAATGGTATTCCTGATCTCTTCCAGGTTTTTATAGTTACCGCTGGTCTTGATGCTGAACGACTTTGAACCAGCCACTACACTGCCTCCGGGGATGTTGGCCATTTCACTTTGTAAACTGCCCGTAATAGCATCCAGTGGAATATGCATTTGTGCGATCTTCTCTAACCTCAGTTCGATGCGCACGATCTGTTCCGGCAGTCCCTGTACTTCTACATTCTTCAGTACTGATATTTTCTCAAGTTCATCCTTCAATGCCTCTGCATGAAATTTCAGTTTCGCGCGCGATGCATTCTCCGAGATCAGTGCTATCTGCACAATGTTTACATCTGAGGGCTGAAGTTTGTTGATCTCCAGGCTAAATATATCGCGGGGTAATTCGGGCCGCAGACTGTTGATCTCGCGTACCAGCTCCTGGTATTTTTCTTCCGGATCACTTTCATATTTATACTCGACACGAAACACAGCAAGTCCATCGCTGATGCTGGTGCGAATGCGTTTCATATCCTCCAGTTCATTGATCTTCTCTTCGATCGGGTCAACAACCAACTCTTCCATATCCATCGGACTTGTGCCGGGATATACCACGATGACCGTATACTGTGGTGATTCTATTTCAGGGTCTTCACTGCGTGGCATGGTAAAGAGCGTGGTTACACCTAATGCAACTGCCATCAGGAACATTACCAAGGTAAATTGGTAATTCTTTACTGCGTATTCTGATATTTTCATAAAGACTTACTTCAGAATGGTGATGGGAGAATGATCGGTGAGATACGCGCTTCCGGAAACGATGAGTGCTTCCGCGTTCTCGAGACCTTTGCTGATGCGTATAGTGGTACCGTTGAATGACTCGATCACTACCGGTTGTTTGCTTGCGGTTTTGCGATCGGAAGTAATGAAGACGAACCCTTCGTTGTCATTCGCATCAAGCACAGCTTCATAGGGAATACTCCACGATGTCAAGGTATTTCCGGTTGTTACCACAGCGGATCCGAACATACCGGTAGCCAGACGCGCACCATTGTTCTTCAGCTTAAGCTCCAGGGTAAATGTACCGGTCTGCGCATCCGATGTCTCCGACTTCCTGCTCACTTCTCCTTCAAATGTCTTATCCCCGAATGCGTCTATATGTACCTCAGCTTTATCGTGAAGACGCACCGCACTCCATTGCTTGTCGCTTACATTTACTTTCAGGATCCAGTTTCCAGTAGCCGCACCGTTGGTTACGAGTATCGGGTCGCCAATACTTACTACCTGACCAGCGTTTACAAACTTGCGCAGTACATAGCCGCTCTCCGGTGCATGTATCTGGGCAAAGCTTCTGTTAAACGTTGCGGCCTGCAATTGTTCTTTCGCTACAGCAAGTGCTGTTTCTGTATTCTGCAATTGCTCCAGCGTTGCTACACTATCGCGATACAGGTTGGTGATGCGCTTGAAATCACGTTGTGCTTTTTCATAGTTATGTTGTGCCTGTGCTACCTGTGCGTTAATCTCCGTGAGGTTTAGCGTGGCGAGCAACTGTCCTTTCTTTACTTTGTCGCCTTCTTTTACCAGTACGGTATTGATTACGCCTCCGATCTTGAAGGCCAGTATAGTTTCATCGTCAGTAGTTACTTGTCCGGAAGTATGGATCACGCGTGTATCTGAGGATTTTTGCAGCGACATTACTTTTACCGGTATAGGTTCCGTTGAGACAGGTATAGCAGCTTCTTTGCCTTTGCTGTCAGTACATGCCTGTAGTATCAGCATGAGCAGGGTGATAACCAATGCAGTTATCGTAAAATGTTTTGTGAAATTTTTCATGGGTATAAATGATTATTGAGGAAGTATATAGGATGCTGTTTCACGTTCGAGTCTGGCTTCGGCTGTCAGCATTTCAAACAGGCGAAGATTTAGTTGCAATTGGGATGATGTCAGTTGATTGCGCGCGTCCAGAAATTCAATCAGTGAGTTAACACCTTGCTGGTATCCTTTATCAATGAGATTGAAATAGCTCTGAGCTGACTTGAGTTGCTCCTGTGCGGCCTGGTAATTCTGCGAAGTAGTATGCAGATCGTTTCGTGCTACCGATGCTGCGAGCTGCACCTGGCGTGTAGTATTCTGCAAATTGAATTCTGTCTTTTGAACTTCCAGTCGCGTGTGGCGAATCGTCATGTTATTCCGGAAGCCCTGAAACAACGGTAGGGCTAGCTGCACACCCACGAGGTAATACCGCGAGTCGCTGTTGAATTTCCAATCTGACTCCTGCGAACCTAAATCCAGAAACGCATTTACTTTCGGCATGCGGTTGAGCTTGTTCATGCGCAACGTAGAAAGATTTATCTCGCGCGCAGTCTGGAGCAGTTGCAGTTCTTCACGCTGGTGAGAGGATGTTGTTACGGTATCCGGTGCAGGTATAGATGCCAGGCTTGTAACATCCGCCTCAATCCTGCTTTCAATATCTTTATTCAGTAAAAAGTTAAAATACTTCTGAGCATTTACTACACGATTATGAGCGCTGTTCAACTCAGACTTCACACGCTCTGCCTCACTCTTGGAGCGAAGATAATTTGCCGGTAAACTTTTGCCGTTGCGCAGAAGCGATTCGTTTATCTCTACATTCTTGTTTACCAAAGCCAAACCACTTTCGTAAATCTTTACGGCAGCTATAGCAGAAAGGTAGCTGAAGTAAGCTGCTTTGATATCCAGTACAAGGTCTCGTTTATATATCTCCACTTCGTACTCTTTCAGCATAACCTGCTGTGATTGTATGGTACGGTTGAGGTATAGATCGGTGTTGATGATCGGGACAGATGTCCGCACCCGCGCATCATAAAAATTATGCGGAAAGAAATTCTGCTTTACGTTTTCAACTTGGGGGAAAGCATCGCTTTGCGTCATTTGATTCAGCGAAGTATATACCGGGTTGAGCAGATCGCCGATCGGTATACCTATACTTCTACCGCCTTCACCGGAAGTATAGTCGGTTAACAAGGTAACCGATGGAAGAAAGTAACTACGCGCAATCTGCAAAGACTGCTGTGCCTGCTGCAGCGAGAGATTCTTTTGCTGCAACACCAGGTTGCTTTTAAGACCTTCCTGTACATAATTCTCCAGCACCGGCTGAGCCTGAAGAACGACTGTGAACAGCGTCAGCAATGCCGCTGCAGAAAGCCTTCCGGGGATGTTTTCAAGGGAAAAAGATTTCATCGATATTTTAGTTTACACTGTTAAGTCGAAAAGCAAAAAAATTTATTGTATGGATTTTGGATGCATACGCTCCAATATTTGAATTATTGTGTCGCAGGCTTTGGTAGCAAGATTCTCACGATTCAGCTCACTTATCACGTCACAACGGTTTCGTATCTCCAGCGAGCAGACACCGTGTACCATCGACCACACGGTGAAGGCCAATACCTCGGGATCCATCCCTGTAAAGTAGCCTTTCTGTAT
>CAMLLI010000614.1 GCA_946480685.1 uncultured Flammeovirgaceae bacterium
AATATGTTTTGGTAGTAGACTTTTTAATGCTTCCTTCCAGATCAGGGTTTGCATCCAGGAATGTAGTCAGTGAAGTGATTTGCTCACCTGTGTTGAATTGACCATCTGCGTTCAGATCCTGATAGTAAACAGTCCACTGACCGCGACCATCATTAGGATCTACACCAGCCCACTCACGCATATAGAAATCAAAGATTGAATGGTCGACACCCCATCCATAGTTTCCTTGCGGGTCGATCAGTTTTTCTCTGCCAGTGGCAGGATCTATAGGCATGTGCGTGATCTTGTTCTTCAGAATTTCTCCGTTCACAGTCAAGTCGATGTATGCATCGTCTTTCTTGAGTAAATGGCCGGTCAGGTCAAATTCCAAACCTTGGTTTCTTAACTCACCACCGTTTACTTTGATCAATGCATAACCGATCGAAGGTCCAACTCTTCTGTCGAAAATAAGGTCTGTTGTATTCTTCACATAGTAATCAACCGTACCTGTCAGGAACGTACTGATAGCGAACTCAAGACCTGTCTGGAACATGCGTGATGTTTCCCAGGTAAGATTCGGATTACCTTTCACATCGAATGAGAAAGCTGGTCCATTGTTTAGGTTGTCAACATTGTAAAGATCGTAACCAGGGTAGTAACCTATACCGGCTTGCTCACCGATAAGACCATAGCTGGCTTTCAGTTTCAATGAGTTTACAATGTTTTGATTTTTCATGAAAGACTCATTGGTGATCAACCAGCTTGCACCGATCGAGCCGAAGTTACCCCACTTGTCTTTTACGAATCTTGAAGAACCATCTCTTCTGGCACTCGCCGAGATGAAGTATGTTTTCTTGAAATCATACGATACCTGAGCGAAGAAGCTTTCCAATGAATACTCTTCACGATAAGAATCAACCGGGTTTGAAATAACAGCGTTGTTGAAATCTTCAGACGTTGGATCAACGAGGTTGAAAGCAGATACTTCCATATAGTCTGTTGAAAAGTCTGTTGCTTCGTGCGCAGCCAAAACCTCAAAGCTATGTTCGCCAAAAGTCTTGTTGTATCGCAACAGGTTCAACAGGTTGTATGAGAACATCTCTGTTCTTTCGTTATAGATCGAACCTTTTTGAGATGCAGCAGAACCATAGTACTTGTTGTTACGAAGTACATACTTGTTATTGTAGTACTGCAGACCAAGACGGTTTTCGAACGTCAACCCATTAGCAATTGTGAAGTTTACAGAAGCAGCACCGTTCAATTCGTTACGATCATCGCGTTGTGTATCGTAAGTAGCATCGGCGATAGCGTTTGTCAGTGAACCGAATTTACGTCCAGCTTCACCATAGTCGAAACGCGGGCCACCGAAGATCGGATCTTCGATGTTGTTACCTTCTGCATCCTTCATGTACAATGGATAAATAGAAGGGTTGTTGTCAACGAACCAGAATATACTTCCAGAATCTTCGCTCTGACCACCTCTGTTAGTTTTTGTTTTTGCGTAACCGAAGTTGATAGCCGTGTTCAACCACTTCTTAACTTCGTGTGTCAAATTCAAACGACCAGAGAAACGTTGGAAATCAGAATTAACAGAGTAACCAACATCATTCAAATATCCGAATGAAGAATAGTAGTGAGTCTTTTCATTTGAACCACCAAACTTTACATTCACTTCGTTACGTGATGAAGCCTGGAATGCGTGATCTTCCCAATTCTCAGGATTATATCTGCGCGTAACACCAGGTCTCACAGTTCTCGTTGCAGGATCAATCAACTCGCCACCGTTAGCAACATTCCACATGTTGTAATCAGGATCTATACCGGCGGTTGAGAACAATCTTGCGTTAGCATAAGCTTCAGGGTTAGCATTGTTCAAAGCAACACCCTGGTTATAGAGTGCTTCCCAGCTAAGACCTATATATTGTTCAGGTGATTTGATAACATCGTAGCGCGGCAATAATGAAAAGTTAGAACCAAACTGACCGTCTACTTCAACAAATGAATCTTTGCCTCTTCCGCTTCTGGTATTAATAAGGATAACACCGTTAGCACCGCGCGCACCGTAGATTGCTGTTGCAGCAGCATCTTTCAATACAGTTGTTGATTCGATATCACCCGGGTTAATAGAGTTCAGGTTTCCGGTAAACGGTACACCATCCACAACATATAGCGGATCGCGGTTACCATTCACAGAGCCGAAACCACGTATACGCACCGTTGATACAGTACCAGGCTGACCACTGTTGTTGATCACTTGAAGACCTGCAACTTCACCAGCGAGTGCACGTGTGATGTTCGGAACATTCTTGCGCGTCAGATTATCAGCTGATACAACTTTCGCTGTACCTGTGAAAGCTTGTTGTGTTGTTGTCGCATAACCGACTACAACAACTTCTGATAACTGCGTTGCGTCTTGTTCCATCTGAACATCAACAGTTGATTGGGTTCCAATCTCAACATCCTGAGATTTAAGTCCGATAAACGTAAAGGTTAACGTGGTATAGCCAGGTCTCACCACAACGGTATAGTTACCTTCGGCATCAGTTACCGTTCCTTCTGTTGTACCTTTTACAACAACATTCACTCCGGGTAGTCCATTTCCGTCTTCAACGGAAGTAACTTTCCCAGAAATCGTTCGATCCTGAGCGAACACTTGAATGCTTGCCGCAGCGAACACCAAGGTCAGGATTCCGAGTAGAATTCTTTTCATACTACTTAGTTGGGTTAATGAAAAATTTAATTAGGGCGTCAAACTTATTACAAAATGAATCACAACAAAAGTCATCCATCACAAAATAGATTACTTTCATGTAAAATTTAGTCACCCATCTTATGGTATAAAATGATCAAATATCGACTTTATAGCTTGTTTAAAGACTGTGGGTTGATCGCGAGAAGGGGTAGAAAACGATTTAAAATGATGGCTTCAGCAACGTGATCTCTTTTTTTCATTAGGGTGATTTTTTGAAAAAAATATTCAGATGATTCAAAAAAAATATTTTAAAAATGAACTTGTATGAGGTTAAACATGTGTTCGAGAACTGAAAAGGAGATGTCTATTGCCGAACATTTTTTCCCTCAACCGGACAGGCTACACGCAGAGCAACTCGTCACACGTGATGTAACAACAGATTTTTAGTTGGCTGGACAATTGTAATGAGACATTCAAAACCCCTTGGCTTATGCGGTATATTCTCCTGTATATCATTATCTGCGGCACGCTTCTTAATAGTGCGCTTGCACAATCGGCAACTGAAAAGACTAAGCCGGTATCGGCAAAAATTCTAATCGACAGTCTCGACAGAGCTTTGTATCGCATCTATATATTTCCGGATAAATCGCAGGTAATGGGAAATTATCTGAAGAGTCAACTGAAGAAAGGAGTTTATAAGAATATATCGGATCCGAAACTGCTGGCCGATAAAATTGGTGCTGACCTGCAAAGCGTTCATAAAGACGGACATCTTCGTGTGCATTACGATCCCGAATTTTCAGCGCAGGCAGCAGCACAACAAAAGAACAGCGGACCACCTGACCTGACCGAAGCGATCAAACGTGCGAAGGAAGAAAATTTCTCATTTCGTAAAGTAGAGATATTGGATGGAAATATAGGCTATGTACACTTTCAGGGATTTATTGGATTTATAGAAGAAGCGAAACCAACTCTCACAGCTGCTTTTCGGTTTGTGTCCAATACAGATGCTGTGATTATTGACCTGCGCAACAACGGCGGTGGTAGTCCGTGGATGGTAAAACAAATCTGCAGTTATTTTTATAAGGAACGTACACGCCTGAATGATATATATGAGCGAAGAAGAAATAAGACCATGGAATTTTGGGCGGAGCCGGAATTGGCAGATACCATGAAGTTGTCCCTGCCGCTATATATACTCACCAGTAAAAATACTTTTTCAGCAGCAGAAGA
>CAMLLI010000615.1 GCA_946480685.1 uncultured Flammeovirgaceae bacterium
GTGTCAACTTTAAACTTTACGGGTGCGGGCTTTGTAAATGCCAACAACGCGAATACGGCAAAAACCGCTACTGATGCTCTGAGCAATGAATTGTTTTTCATGATACTTAAGAATTTAACTTTATAATTAAAATAATGGGTTCTGTTTATACTTTATACTTCATCTCCGATAAGCTTCCTGCTGAACGTATAAAGGGTTGCAATAGGAGATTAATAAACCGAGTGTAATATTGATTGATTTCGCCGGCAATCTGGTTTGCCACCGCGATCATTAACAAATAATTAACAACCTATACATTCAACAGCTCAACACCTTCCTGTTCATCGATTGTTTGCTCATATATCTATATCCACATGTGCTCACCTTGCCAATAATTGTACCAAACACCACCGCACAGCCCGGTGGTTCCGTAAGGGCTCATTTTTTCTTTCAGGACGTCAAATTAAAAATGATTTATCAAAACTCTATAGAATTAATATACTTTTATTATTTTTGGGCTATTCCACCGAAATAGTTTGTCCTGATGTAATCGGGCGATGGTAATACATTGTCCCACTATTTTTTGTCCATCAGGATATAGTACAACTGATTGTATATTTCTATGGATACACAACTCAATCTCGCAGCGTTCATCATTCCAGCTTTTTTCATTTTTCTTGCACTTGAATACCTGCTCGCTGTAAAAAAAGGTAAAGACCAGCTCTTCACGTATGAAGACACCGTTGCCAATATTACCATTGGTATAGCCGAGCGGCTGCTAAACCTGTTCATCACCGGGAGTTTCTATGGACTATACTACTATATATATGAGCACTATGCGTTACTGAATATACCCAACGGATGGCCTGTATGGATTACGCTGCTACTCGCTACGGACCTGATCTGGTATTGGTATCACCGCCTGGGACATGAGATCAACATTATGTGGGGCGCGCACATTGTGCATCACCACAGCGAAACATTTAACTATACTGTGTCGGCTCGTATCACAACGTTGCAGGCTGTGATCCGGAATGTATTCTGGTGTATACTTCCGTTCATGGGTTTTCACCCGGCCATGGTCATCGCTATACTGGTGATACATGGTACGTATTCGTTCTTTACGCATACACAACTGATCGGCAAGTTAGGATGGCTTGAAAATATACTCATCACGCCCTCCCATCACCGTGTGCACCATGCATCCAATGAAAAATACCTGAACAAGAATTACGGTGATATATTTGTGTTTTGGGACAAGCTGTTCGGCACTTTTCAAAAGGAAGAGGAAGAGCCGGTATATGGACTCACACATCCCTTAAAACGTCATAGTTTTCTGTGGCAACATTTTCATTATTATGCTGAGCTGGCTGAGGCGTGCCGCAGAAGCGGAAGTATATATCAGTCCATTCGTATCCTGCTGGGAAAACCGGAGGACCTCGACCAGGACATCCGAAAAGAGCTGGAGGATACCTGGCTGCCGGAAAAGAAAAGCTTCCGGTCTACGCTGCGTTTTAAACTGTATCTGAACCTGCAACTGATTGCCACAGCCATTGCCTTATTCCTGTTTACACTTTTCTTTCACGAGCTGAGCGGTGTGGAAGCAACGTTCATTACCATACTCGTTCTGATCACGCTTATTAACTGCGGTGCATTGCTGGAACAACAGCAATGGATCTACTATCTGGAAATAGTCAGGTTGCTGATTATGTGCGGCTATATCAGTTATGTGGAAGAGAGCTTTGGCTTCTTCTGCATCAGCATGATAACGGTGCTCATCATTACTACGATGAACGGATCGGAACGCATGTACTTTCGTTTCATCTATAGTTCCGATGCCGACTATGAGGAGCAATAACTAAGCGACCGTTTCCACCAGCTCAATGCGCGAGTTGCCGGCAATGGAGTAACTCTGCAATCTCGGGTTTCCGCTATATTTCAGAATGGCTTTATCCTGCAGGTTGGCGCGACTTATAACTTTGGTTGGCCCGACAATAGTCTGGGAGTTATCGCGTAGTGAAACGCAACATACCTCCTTGCTGGTGAGTTTGCTGAAGTCAAGTGTGCAATCGCCTTTAACAAGGTGTATAATAATTTTCCTGCACACGCCATGAAACCGGATCGAGCCCGTGCCGATGATGGTAAACTCTACATTCTTCTTGGAGTATATCATACCGGAAAGATCGAAAACACCTTTGGCCGTAAACTCAACATCGCCAAAGTTTCCGATCAGCAGCGAATCATTTTTATGCTCGCCATCAAACTCTATCTTACGTGCCTTTACAATATTTTTCACGGTTGTAGTGGTGTTCTGCATTATCTTCCGTTCCATATATACGCGTGGTTTATTTAACTTCTGCAAAGCGAATCGCTGTTCCTCCACCCTTGGCCAATGTCAGCTTCAATACGGTGCCTGCGTCTACCGGCTGCGTTGTTATATCAATTGGCAACGGATTGGTAGTGACATCGGCATCTTTACCGTCCTGGTATATTTCGGCTATATATTTTTTGCCTTTCGGCAGAAAGTCAAGCTTCACGCTGAGTGTTCGGGCTTCTTCATTGGTGATACTGCCCAGGTACCAGTCGTTGCTGTTACGGTCTTTGCGCACGGTTGTTACGTACGCACCGATCTTTGCATCGGGTATCAATGTATAGTCCCAGTCAGTGGGGACATCTTCAATGAATTTAAAAGCCGGGTTGCCTTCATAGTTTTGCGGCAGGTCGGCCGCCATGTGCATCGGGCTATAGATCACTACATATAGCGCGAGTTGTTTGGCCAGCGTAGTGTGTACACGAAACGCTCCTTCGGTTTTAAACTGGATGTCAAATATACCGGGAGTATAATCGAGTGGTCCGCCGAGGCAACGTGTAAATGGCAATATAGTAGTATGTGCAGGCGGATTGCCTGTGCTCCAGGCTTCATACTCGGTTCCTCTTGCGCCTTCGCGCGTCATCATGTTCGGGTATGTTCTGCGAAGGCCGGTATCTTTTACAGGCTCATGTACATCGAGCATCACTTTGTAGCGGGCAGCGGTTTCCATTACCTTGTGGTAATGTCGCACCATAAACTGTCCCTGGTGATGTTCGCCTGCCGGGCGTCTGTTTACATAACCTGTCTTCAGACGGTGTATATCATACTTCGCACAGAACTTAAAAGCATCTTCAAGCTGTCGCTCGTAGTTCGCTATATTTCCACCCGTCTCGTGGTGTGAAATCAATCCTATATTTCGCTCACGCGCATACTTGCTAATGGCCACTATATCGTAATCCGGGTAAGGCTTGGTAAAGTTAAAATTTCCATCCGCTGTCCAATCACCTTCCCAACCTTCGTTCCATCCTTCTGCAAGAACAGCCGAGAGCTTATGTTTGCTGGCAAAGTCGATCATAGCTTTCATGTTTTCCGTTGTCGCGCCATGATGCGGTCCGCCTTCCCACGTATGTGTTTTAATATGCATGCCCCACCATATACCATTATACTTGCCGGGCTTTATCCACGATACATCACTCAGTGTATTCGGTTCGTTGAGATTCAGGATCAGGTGTGATGAAACCAGGTCTCCCGGTTTACTGCCGATCTGCAACGTTCTCCACGGTGTCTTCATCGGAGCAGTCGCTACTACTTTATCGCCATTTGCCCAAGGGACGAGATCACACTTTAGTGTTTGATGGTTTGTATTTACCAGCGTCATGGCAGCATAATCAACCAGTGCTGCTTCGTGAATGCTGAGGTATATATTGCTGCCTTCAAAAGTTATCGGGGTGTGAACGTTGTCTTTCAGCTCGCTTACTTTGTTTTTGCGAAAGAGACATTCCGAATCCATATCTTCACTATAAGCGGGAATCCACCATGCGTCCAGGTTTTGCGCGAAGGTAGTGGTAAAGAAACTGGAATTCCGGCCAGGAGGTATATTTCATTATTGCA
>CAMLLI010000616.1 GCA_946480685.1 uncultured Flammeovirgaceae bacterium
GGCTACTGGCCGCACGAACGGTGGCGTTATGGCTTCCCGGAAAACGGAAACAATGGCGTGGGATTTTTCTTTCTTCAAAGGTGCAGGCATTGTGAGCGACAATCAACATCACGATGATCCCATACAAAATGCCTACAACGGTAATACAAACTATATCGATCAGAATCTCGCAAAAGTTTCAAAAGCAGATCCGATGAATATCAACCTTGGTCTGCGGTATAAAGATCTATACCTGCGCACCATGTACGATGCGTTTGAAACATCCGATCCGCAGGTTGCTGTCTCATTCAAAAGTTTGTTTGCAGATGTTCGGTATGCCTGGAAGATCAATGATAAATTCAAACTGACGCCACAGCTGAAATTTACGGAACAGCGTCCATGGTCATACGGTCCGAAAGAAAACAAGGATCCCGATTTCGAAGCGCAGGCTACACGCCTCTATGCACAGGCAGATGGTGAGTATAACGCTTCACGTAAAACCAGTATAAATTTTGGTGCTATATATTTTCGCGATCATGGTGATTACGAAACGGTACTGAACACGTTTGCCGGAGATAGAGTGTTAACGCTTTCCAATTATGCACTCTATGCGCAGGCGTTATTCAAACACCGACTCGCAAATGCTACGGTTGGTTTTCGCTATGAAAAGAATAATCGCTACGGTGGTGCGTTTGTACCGCGACTCGCGCTTACCAAGAAAATAGAAAACTTCCACTTTAAGGTTTTATATAGTCAGGCGTTTCGTGCGCCATCACTGCAAAATATAAATATAGCATTGGATGGAGAGATAAAGCCAGAGAAGTCTGATGTGTTTGAACTGGAACTTGGCTACCAGTTTACACCGGAAATGTTACTCGCGGTAAATGCCTTTAGCATCAGCACACGAAACGTGATGATCTATGGCTCAGAAGGTGAAGATGAAACATTCAACGAATGGTATGAGAATTCACGCAAGAGCGGAAGTAAAGGTATAGAAGTGGTGTATAGCATTCGCCAGAAAATATGGTATGCTCATCTGACATACTCATTCAGTCAGGCCATTAAAGACAACTCGGTGGAGGAATACCATGTAAGTCAAACGGACCGGCAGTATGTTGGTTTCCCGGCTCATAAAGTTACACTCAACACCAATTTCAACCTCACGCCGAAGTTAACTTTTAACCCAACGTTTATATACGCCAGCAAACGATATGCTTACACCAGTGTTGATGCGGATGGAAATGCTATAAGTACTTCGCTTGATCCATATCTTCTGTCCAACGCTTTTCTGAACTACAGGGATCTGCTTCCGGGGTTAACCGTAGGTGTTGGTGTCTGTGATATACTTAACCGGAAACCTGCTATACCACAGGCGTACAATGGCGGCTACGCACCTATACCGGGCCGCAGCCGTGAGTATGTAGTTAAACTTTCGTATCAGCTCAACTTTGCTAAATAAAGATATGCGTCACGTTATACTTCCTATTATAGTTTTTGTGGTGATGGCAGTATCGGCTCATGCACAGACAACCAACTACCAGGTATACTCCTTGTTTGTGATGAATATAGCCAAGTACTCGTCATGGCCGGAGCAAAACACGGAACTTCATATCACCGTATTCGGTAAATCGAAGATCTACGATGAACTGCTGAAACACAACGGCAAAAGTGTAAATGGACATGTTGTGAAAGTAACTCAGGCCGATAATGTTGATGCTATCGGGCAAACCCATATAGTATATGTAGCGGATGGTAAAAGCAGCGCTTTAGATGATATCGTCAAATCTACACAGGGTAAGCCCGTACTCATAATTGGCGAGCGGGAAGGACTTTTTAAGAAAGGTGCAGGCTTCAGTTTTGTAGTGATGGAAAACAGTACGCTGCGCTTCGATATCAACAACACTGAACTGGACAAGCGACAGATCAAAGTATCGAAGAGCCTTTCGGCACTGGCCAATCAATCGATCTGATAAGACAAGTAGTACTGCAATGCGAATATAGCTTGCTATTGCAGTCTGATCAGATAAGACTTAGGCCAAAGCTTTCCGGTTACTAGCAGTGCTTTTGATTTAGGATCGTACGCTATACCATTCAGTACATCGGCATTCGGATACATACTTCGAATCTCGTTGCCGATAGGAGAGAAGTCAATTCTTCCTACAACTTTTCCGCTAGCCGGATCAATCTTCAATATCCACGTGGTTTCATATACATTGGCATATATATACCCGTTGATATACTCGAGCTCGTTCAGTTTCTTTACGCGCGTTCCGCCATCCATCACCGTTATCGTCTTTACTGGTTTAAGATTTACTGTATCGAGGAAGTATAATTTCTCACTGCCATCGCTCATGATCAGGTTCGTGTTATCATGTGTAATGCCCCATCCCTCCGTATCATATTTGAATTCGCGAAGTTGCTGATACGTTTTTGCATCGTACACAAAGCCGACTTTGTTTTGCCACGTGAGCTGATATATTTTATCATTCAATACCGTAATGCCTTCTCCGAAATATTGACCGGCCAATGTTACCTTTTTATCATGCTGACCAGAGCCCGGATTTACTTCTGCAATCCATGAACGGTTATTCTGTCCTGTGCTCTCCAGTATTTTGTTGTCATAGATCGTTAAGCCCTGGGTATACGCTTCGGCATTGTGAGGCAGCGTACTGATTACGGTATAGTGCAGCGACAGACTGTCACGCGTTGCTGTTACGTCACCGTCTTTTTTACCACCGCACGAAGAAGCAATCACACTAAAAAGCACAACGATTAACAACCTGAAAAGATGAGTTTTCATTACATTCATGATTAACATCGAAAAGAAACAAAATTATTGATAATCCCCAACAGTAGTTTGCAGTAACGGTAGCATGTCATTAAAAAGGTTCTTTTATCTTTACAAACAACCAGTTACAACCATGATACATCCTGAACCACCGAAGCAATTTGCTTCACATACCCCTTACTTCCGGTATAGTCATGCAAGCATTATTCACCCCGATTTATCGCGCGTTAGAATTGCAGGTGTGGTTGTCCTCTTCCTGCTGCTATATTTTTCAGCCACGTTCGTGCAGGCACAACAAGCGGAGGCTATAAATTTTTATCTGACCCCTTCCATATCTACGGAACTGCTTAACAAAAACGGTGCATTTATAAAAGATTACCTCGAGAAAGAAACAGGTCTTGAGATCCGCATGACGATCCCATCATCGTACGATGAAATGGTCGATTACTTTGGATCCAGCAAATCGTGTTTCGCGATTATGAGCAGTCAGAGTTATATACTGGCTAATAAAAAACATGGTGCTGTTGTGAAGTTGCGCACGGTGCGCTTCGGTCACTCGGTATACTACGGACAGATTCTCACGCGTGCTTCGTCCGGTATAAAATCAATTAAAGACCTTCAAGGGAAAACCATAGCCTATACAGATGAACTCTCTACATCCGGTTATCTCTATCCGAAAAAGATGCTGGAGAAAAATAATGTGAAGCCTTCCAAAGAAGTTTTTGCCAAAAAGCATGATGAAGTTGTAAAGCTGGTATACGAAGGCAAGGTTGATGCAGGTGCTGCATTCTATTCACCTCCTGCAACAGACGGAACACTGCGCGATGCCCGTGTGCGCGTGAAGGATAAATATCCGGATGTAGAGCAGAAGGTAATTACACTTGTAAAAACAGATGCTATACCCAACGACCCGATTGTGTTCTCTAAAAATTTTAATCCCGAGGCAGCACGCAAACTATATGTAGCGCTGGTAAAACTCGCAACAGAATCCAAAGGCAAGCAAATGCTATTGGAACTTTACGGCTCTGAAGGATTTGTAAAAGCATCGGATGCCGATTACAATTCACTTCGTGTTGTGATGGGCGTAGTGTCTAACTAAGATAGAAGCTTCAGCGCGGCGACG
>CAMLLI010000617.1 GCA_946480685.1 uncultured Flammeovirgaceae bacterium
CTTACTTCTTACTTCTTACTTCTTACTTCTTACTTCTTACTTCTTACTTCTTACAAATACTTACTCAGTATATCTTCAAGTACTTCCGGAGTTACATCGCAGTATAGATCGTTATCGATCATGAGAGCCGGTGCGTGGTCGCAGGTACCGAGGCATGGGTTCGGTAAGAGTGTGAAGCGATTGTCTTCCGTAGTCTGTCCGTATATTATACCGAGGCGTTCCATTACGGCTGTGCGAATGTTTTCATAGCCCATTACCCAGCAGGATATACTATCACAAAGCAGTATAACATGTCGACCTACCGGTTTACGATGAATCATATTATAGAATGTAGCCACCGAGTCCAGTTCCTCGGCAGACATCTGCAGATAATCCGCCACCTCGCGCAAACTCTCATCCGATACCCATCGTCTATGCTCCTGCACCACCTTCAACGCCTCAATGCAAGCAGCCTTTTTGTAGGGAACGATCTTGATGGCTTCGTCTATTTCGTGAGTCTCTTCGAGCGTCAGCATGATAACGTGTTTAAGTGTTTACGTTTATACGTGTGTACGTGAGTACGTGTGTTGGATACATTGTAGGTATACCTTATATAGTAACATTACCTCTTACTGACGTGCACACGTACAAGCGTACGCACCTAAACACGTTAACGATCAATATCAGCAAGCACATAATCCATCGCTCCCAGAATGCTGAGCATGTCGGCTACGGTGTAGCCTTTGCTTATGTAGGGTAGCATTTGCATGTGAGGGAATGATGGGGTGCGGACTCTTACGCGATACGGTGATGTGTTGCCATCGCTGATCGCGTAATAACTGTTAGCTCCTTTGGTTGCTTCAATACAACTCATGGCTTCACCTGCAGGAATTACCGGTCCCCAGCTTACACCGAGGAAATGTGTAATGAGCGTTTCTATATCCTGCATGGTATGTTTCTTTACGGGAGGTGTGGTGAGTGGATGATCTGCTTTATAATCACCTTCGGGCATATATTTCCAGCATTGTTCTATGATGCGCAAGCTTTGTCGCATCTCTTCCACGCGCACTACGGCACGGTCGTAGCAATCACCGTTGTGAGCGATGGGTATATCAAAATCAAATTTATCGTAACCGGAATAGGGTTGTTTTTTTCTAAAGTCCCAATCAAAACCACAGGCGCGTAAACCCGGACCGGTAACACCCCACTCAATTGCTTCCGCTTTTGTAAATATACCTATACCGACTGTGCGTGCCTTGAAGATGCTGTTCTTCATCACCATGGCATCGTACTCCTTTAATCGTTTAGGGAAATAGTCGATGAAATCTTTTACGAGCTTGTCCCAACCGCGTGGCAGATCCTGGGCAACGCCTCCTATACGGAACCAGTTCGGATGCATGCGGCCTCCACAAACGGCTGCTACTATATCAAATATCTTTTCACGATCGTTGAACATATAGAACACCGGTGAGAGTTGTCCTATATCCTGCGCAAAGGTACCGTACCACACCAGGTGACTCGCTATACGAAAGAATTCACACATCATTACGCGAATCACATTCGCGCGCTCCGGCAATTCTATACCGGCCAGTTTTTCGACTGCGAGTAAGTATGCGAGGTTGTTGTTTACACCTCCGAGGTAATCTACACGATCGGTATAGGGTATATAGGTGTGCCACGATTGCCGCTCGGCCATCTTCTCGGCTCCCCGGTGATGGAAACCTATATCCGGCACAGCATCTACTATATCTTCACCATCGAGTTGCAGTATAATACGCAGTACACCATGTGTACCCGGGTGCTGCGGACCGATGTTGAGAAACATAAAGTCTGAATCTTCACTGGATGTTTGAAGTCCCCATTCTTCCGGACGGAATTGCAAGGCACTTTGTTCACGATCCTGCTTTTCATCGAACAAACGGAACGGTCCCATTTCCGTAGCGCGCGCGGGATGTTCTTTCCGTAAAGGATTACCTTGCCACGATTCCGGCATCAGTAACCTTTTCAGATGCGGATGTCCTTCGAAGCGAATGCCAAACATATCAAACACTTCGCGTTCGTACCAGTTTGCATTCGCCCACAGATTGGTGATACTCGGCACAGAAGGAAACTCTCCTTTCAGTGCAACTTTGAGACGAATAAAACTATTGCGATCGAACGAAAATAAATGATAGAGTATGGTAAAATTATCTGATGGGTAGCCGTATTCACGATTACGGCTTCGTTCATCTATAGCTGACAAATCGAAGAGCAATATATAAGGACGGTCTATCTCATTCTTTAAATACCACAACACTTCTTTTATTTTTTCGACCGGAAGCCACAGTGTAACGATATCATCTTTGGCACGTTGTGAAGCGAAGGTTTCAGCTCCAAACCTTTGCTTTAACTTCTCTGTCGGGTCAAGTGTTGCTTCCATATATACCTATATTTCATCGGGGGTGCGGAATGTTACCATTTCCCTTCGCAACTCCCGTTTGGTTTCTTTCATTGATATTTTCTCAGGACGTATTACGCCTTGCTCGCCAATTACCCAGCTTAACGGACGTTGCTCCTTGCCTACACTTTGAGACAACAATACCAGTCCTTCCATAAAGGCATCGGGTCGTGGCGGGCATCCGGGTACATATACATCTACCGGCATAAATTTATCGACACCCTGCACTACGCTATATATATCATACATACCTCCGGAGTTGGCGCATGACCCCATGGAAATTACCCAGCGCGGCTCCATCATCTGTTCATATAGTCTTTTAATGATAGGTGCCATTTTTATAAATACAGTACCGGCAATGATCATCACATCGGCTTCTCGCGGTGTACCGCGAATTACTTCGGCACCGAAGCGCGCTACGTCATATTTAGGCGTCATGCTGGTAGCCATCTCTACAAAGCAACATGACAGTCCGAAGTGAAACGGCCACATGGAATTTCTTCTTCCCCACGCGAGCAGGCTCTGCACACTGGTAAGCATTACACTTTGCTGTATAGCTTGTTCCATCGAGCCTGTACTCTGCACACCGTTTACATGTGCTTTACCATTACCGTTGGGATGTGAGAGCCACCAGTTCATGCTGTTTGTTTGGTTATGCGTTTATAGGCTTTAAGTATTTTCTTACCATCCGGACCAAAGTCCAATGCACCGGCACGCCATTCATATATTAACACTACTACCAGCAGTATCAGAAATACGGTTACACCCGCGTAGCCATACCAGCCGAGTTCTCGAAAAGCTATAGCCCATGCGAAAATGAAAATTGTCTCCACGTCAAAAATGACGAAGAGCATAGCCACCAGGTAAAACTGTGAAGAGAAGCGAATGCGTGCAGAGCCTGTGCTGAGTATACCACCTTCGTAAGGATCACCGGTGGCGCGATCTTTATGACGTTGTCCTAACACGTACGAGAATCCGAGCATAGCACCGACCAGACTGAGTACGATCATTCCGTAGAGGAATAAAGGCCAAAGCGGAACACTATATTCTGTTGGCGTATCCAACGTAGTGGCTTTAGAGAACCTATATACCGAATACTTTATCCCGATGCGGGTATAGATTGGGATCGGGAAGTGCAAAAGAAAACGCGAGCTGTTTAGCCCGCGTCACGTTAATCTTACTGATGATGACCTGTGATGTAAAATTCCAGGTCTTCGATGATGCCGCGTTGTTCTTCGATGATATAGCGAACAACGTCACCAATCGAAATCATTCCTACCAACTCCCCATCATCTACCACGGGTAAATGACGAATGAAACGGTTGGTCATAGTCTTCATACAATCTTCAATGCTGTTGTCCGGAGAAACCGTTACAGGATTTTCCGTCTTGATCTCTCCGATCAATGTATCTTTTGAAGATTTAACTTTAAGGATAAGCCTGCGTGCATACTCGCGTTCTGTAAATAT
>CAMLLI010000618.1 GCA_946480685.1 uncultured Flammeovirgaceae bacterium
CGGTCTCGGGCTTTTTGAATATGTTCCGGTTCAGTCGCTGCAGTATATATGACTTTGTACCGGTAAGTTTATAGGTCTGATTAATATACCCAGCATTGATCGGCTCAACGCGGAACTGATCAATGCCGAGACCAAAGTCTTTCAGAATGTTGTCCAATATCATGGTGTAAAATACAAATCTGAAGACTAAAGTAAGTCTTGAATTATACTACCACAACTTCTGCGGATACTCACCTTTATCAATTAATGACTTGATGCGTGCAGAAACTTCTTCCTTGTCTTCTTTATAAGTAACACCAAACCATATATTTCCACCATCCAACACTTTTACTTTACCAATGCCGCGGTGGATCAGTTCGTTTACAATAAGCGGTATATAGAATTCTGATTTGAGGTTGCTGCTATGTTCTTTCAAAAAGTCTTCGAACATGGAAGAAGCAAGTTTGAATACATCCGGATGGAATCCCCAGAAGTTCATGGATGTAGGAGCATTGGGATCAAGCTCGCGATCACCATCTTTTTCTTTCGAAATGATCTTGCCATTTTCTTTTACAATGGTAGTGCGTTCTACAACAGATTGAAGATATCCGTCCTTATCAGCTTCGCCTACGCCACGCGATACACTTCCATGCTCTGATAATACTTTGCTCAGTGTAAAGCCTACCATGGCATGAGCACCGGTAGCATCATTCTTGAAGTAGGTAGCTACCGATTCAAAAGCATCCTTACCATAAAAATCATCTGCATTGATAGCGATGAATGGTTCAGAGATCACATCTTTTGCGCAGAGCAAAGCATGTCCTGTTCCCCACGGTTTGGTGCGCTCAGCATTTTTATATTGCGCGGGAATAAGTTTGTCGATTGACTGCACTACGAATTCAACTTCTACTTTACCCTGAAGTTTAGGCAGAAATTTTTCTTTTACAGTTTCTAGAATTTCATCACGAACGATGAACACAATTTTTGTAAAGCCTGCACGAACAGCGTCAAAAAGCGAGTAATCCATAATGGTTTCGCCATTTGGGCCAAATCCATCGATCTGTTTTATACCTCCGTATCGACTTCCAATGCCCGCGGCCATTACCAGCAGGGCTACTTTTTTTTGTGTGCGATTTGGTGTGTCCATTGTGTTTTAGTTTATTTCAGAATAATTAGACTGTGGTGTTTCCGCAAACACGTGCTCTGAAGCGGATTTATTGATTTTCGCGGAAGTTTATATCGGCTTCCGGGCAGAACAAAAAAATAGCACTCAAAAAACACCACGCGATTTTAAAAAATATCAGGGCGCAAAAATAAAAGTTTTAAGAGAAAGATGTGTGCTTCAATGCACACTTATCACATATAGAAGTTGAACCACCTAAGTACTTAAACCTTAAAAAGCCTATCATGACAAAGCAGAAGAATGAATACCTGGTGCCGATGATTATCATTGGAGCGTTGTTCTTTATTTTCGGATTTGTAACCTGGGTAAACGGAACTCTCATTCCATACCTGAAGATTGCCTGCCAACTCGAAAGTGATTTTCAATCTTACCTTGTGGCTACAGCCTTCTTTATAGCGTATACGGTTATGGCTATACCTTCCTCTTTTGTATTAAACAAAACCGGATACAAACGCGGCATGGCATTGGGTTTAGCCATAATGGCAATAGGTGCTATACTTTTCGTACCTGCCGCGCAAGCGCGCAATTTCAACCTCTTCCTGGTAGGGTTATTTATTATCGGAACAGGATTAGCCCTCTTGCAAACTGCTTCAAATCCCTACGTTTCAATTATAGGCCCTATAGAGAGTGCTGCCACACGCATCAGTATTATGGGTATATGTAATAAAGTAGCCGGTATACTTGCCGGACTTATCTTTGGATATATAGCCTTGAATGATGCCGATGTACTCGAGAAGAGTTTGCAGACTATGGACGCAGCTGCACGCGAAGCAAAACTTGATGAACTGGCCAGCCGCGTTATTGTTCCATACATGATTATCGCAGCTGTATTGGTGGTACTTGCTGTTGCTATATTATTCTCCGGACTACCGGATATTAAAGACGAGAGTGAAGACTCCGGCAGTCACACTTCCGACTCATCTAAAACCAGTGTATTTCAATTTCCGCACCTGCTGCTTGGTGTGCTTGCCTTGTTCTTGTATGTAGGTGTAGAAGTAATGGCTGGCGATACCATCATCAGCTATGGTAAATCCTTAGGCATCGAGTTGTCAACAGCGCGATACTTTACACAAATAACGCTAGCCTTTATGCTGTTAGGATATGTTATTGGAATCATTACGATTCCAAAATATATCTCGCAGGCTGTAGCGTTGAAATTCTGTGCTATACTCGGTGTAGCATTTACTGTGCTAGCTGTAGTGACAACCGGGTATACGTCTGTAGCGTTCATAGCCGCACTTGGACTTGCCAACTCATTGATGTGGCCCGCTATATTTCCCCTGGCAATTGACAGACTAGGACGATTTACAAAAACGGGTTCTGCCCTGTTGGTAATGGCTATCGCGGGCGGTGCTATACTGCCGCTGGTATACGGTAAGCTTTCGGAGATATGGAATTCACAACATGCATATTTACTCATGGTTCCATGCTATCTCTATATCCTATATTTTGCAACCACTGGTTATAAGGCTGGAAGAAAAGTGTAGTAAACCAGCAATCATAAACAAAAAGAGCATTCATTTCGAATGCTCTTTTCATTTCAAGGAAGCTATATCTTAATGCAGTGCCTCTTTCAAAAAATCATTTAGCGGCTTCGCAGACTTTAATGTCTCTACAACGGTCTTCATAAATTTCTTATCTGTTACCTCCGTGTCTTTAAACTCGTGGGTAACAACGAAGCTTTTTAATTTTAGCCAATCTGCATACGGGTGATCTGGCGCATATCCCTTCGGAGCCTTCTTCAGCGCACCTTCTTCCCAGAACTTGGAGAAATTTCTTTTGAACTTCTTCTCGTTAAATATCTTCTTCAGATTATCACCATTGTAATCAATCTCCTGTCGCACTTTCGCAAGAATTTCCGGCTGAGGCTGAAACAATCCTATAGCAACAAAACTCTGGTTGCCGGGTTGTATCTGAAAATAATATCCCGGTGTACCGAGTCCTTTACCCTCAGCTGACATTGCTGCGCCAAAGTTATTTTTATACGGACGCTTGTCTTTGCTGAAGCGAACATCGCGGTATATACGAAACACTAATTTCTTTGGATCAAGTCCACCCAGCGAATCATCAAACTTTATCATCTCGCCAAGCAGGTTGGCAACAACTTCGTCAAACGATTCTTTTGCTTGCAGATATTTCGGTTTGTTCTTCTCAAACCATTCGCGGTCGTTATTCTTCGCCAGGTCTTTCAGAAATTTCAGTATGAGAGGGAAATCCATATATAGCTAAAACAGTTAAACGGTTAATATATAGTTTGCTATTCAAAAACTTCTACTATTGTTTCAAGGCCTATACCTCGTGATGCTTTCACCAGGATGGTTGCATCTGTCAGTTTATCTTTTCGCAACTGCTCCATCAAGGCGTCTTTAGTTGTAAAGTGTTTGGCTGAAGGCAGTTCTTCCAACGCTGTCTTAATCAGGTTACCGCAGAAATATACTTCCTGCAATCCCTTCTCGCGAATGAGTTTTCCCAGACTGCGATGTTCTTTTTCTGCCTCCTCCTCTAACTCAAACATATCACCGAGTATAACAACCTTACGAGGTGCTTTCATCGCGGCTATATTTTCGATCGCTGCCTGCATCGAGCTTGGGTTGGCATTGTAGGCATCCAGTATTATCGTGTTAGTACCTTTCGTTACCATCTGTGAACGCATGTTAGAAGGTATATATTCGGCTATAGCACGATTGGCTTCAGCACTATCAACACCAAAGAATTTACC
>CAMLLI010000619.1 GCA_946480685.1 uncultured Flammeovirgaceae bacterium
AGGCGCTTCGAACACCAACGCTCCAGGCACCAGTAAACTGTCGGGTGGTTTGGGCGTATAGGGAGGGAGTTGTTTTTGGAGTTCTTCCCATTCGGGTTTTCGTTCGGCTACTGTTATATAGTGCGTAGACTCTGCAAAGATGCGGAATTGTTCATTGGTAACTTCGGTCTCATCCATCCAGAAACCCTTTACTCGAACACCGTGTGCAGGGCGTTCATGTTCATAGGTGTCAGGCTCATCGCTGCCCATGGTAAATTCTCCGCCGGGTATCCATACCATGCCGGCTGGTTTTTCGGGTGATGTATTTGCAGTTGCCGGCCGTTCAGAGTTTTTCTTTGCGCAAGATCCCAGTATAAACGCAAGGACAAGGAAAAATACTATATATACTTTCATGTGAATATATACTTAGTTAGCCGGTACTGTGCGAATGGCTTTGAGATATTGCTGGTAAATCTCGTCAGGCGGTTCAGGTTGTGATTGTAATAGTTTTTTTCTTTTCTGCGTGTCGCGTTCCCAGCGGTAAAACCACGAGAATCCATACGGACCAGCATAATAATCATGCTGCTTGTACACGTCATCCTTCAATGCTGTGGAAAGATCTATAAAAGTATATCCTTTCTTTTGAAGTCGTTCGATCAACGTAGTAAAGCAATCAGCATGAAGCGCATTAACGTGTCCAAGAAAAACCTGCGGCACCTGGCGTTTATATTGTTGTTGTGACAATGTCTCGAAGTAATCGAATGAAGCTATGGTATAACTGATATAGGCATCTGCTATAGCTTTTGCTCGTGTCTTGTCATTCTTATCAAGCGCCTGTTGATAGAGCGTATTGAAAAGATAATCGGAGCTTTCGATGGTGAATGGGGTTGATATATAGCTTTTCGTTTTCAGGAAATCCTGCATAACAGCTTTCGTTATACTGTCGCGGCCAAGGGCATTGAACGGAAAACGGAAATACTGCAATGTTCGTCCTGTGCCTTCCAGTATTTTTTTTGTGACTACTTCGCCTTTAATGATTTCGTCCTGAAATGCAGATGCATCCATATTGGCGTAGTTGGGATGGCTGTAAGAATGATTCCCCGGAGTTATTAGCGGATTGGACAACCATTGTCTCAGTATCTTGATCCGCGCATCCGTTTCTCCTTCTTTTATCAGCATATTTTCATTGATAAAGACGCATACCGGAACCGTATAGCGGTTGACAGCATGAAGTATTTTTGTGTTTGCGTCTTCAAGGACTTTGAGCGGTGTGCGTTCACTCCAGCTTGAAAACGGTGCATCGTCCAATGTAATCGCGACTTGCTTCTGTTGTGGGAAGCTGACTTTACACAATAGACTAAGTAGAAGTGAGAGGAGGTATCTTTTTGAAATCATCTCTAAAAATAAAAAATGAATCGGCCACAAAAACGACCGGACATCATTTTCTATGAGGTAGCTTTAGCAGACGATTTAAAGAACGTTAAAAACAGGAAGCCACATGCTGCTAGAAAACTGCACACGCTGAACGTAACCGCAAAGTTGGCAGCGTCATTACTATAGATCAGGCCCGACATAAATGCCCCTACACCAATTCCTAATTCCATAAATATATATAGTGAAGCAATGCCGCGACCTTTGTGATGTGCGTGACTCAGATCGGTTGCCCACGCGAGCAGCGTAGGAGAGGTGGCGCCTTGTGCGAAACCATATAGCGTTACGCCTGCAATGAGCATGAGTTTGGATTCCGCAAAAGCGATGATCAGCATGGATACAACGATAAGGCTAGTGGACAAACGAAGTACGGGCTTACGTCCCCAAAGATCAGAAGCCTTGCCACCGATAAGCCTTACAAGGAAAGATGCTACCGTGAGATATGTAAAGAGTAAACCTTTGTTTTTGATACCCATAAATTCACCCAGGTCTGGTATAATGGTGAACATAGCACCGTAAGCATACGCGCTCAATACCATCACTATACACGGAGCCAGTACGCGTGGTTCGAACAGATCGCTTGTCTCAACTTTCAGAATTGAAACATGAAAGGTTTGCTTTTCCTGTAAAGTCTCACGAATGCCCGCGAGTATAAGAATGGAAAGTATACCAAACGCAGATGAACAGTAAAACATAACATCGAGTCCAAAAGCATTTGCCAGTGTTCCGCCAATGGCAGGACCGCTTGCCATACCCAATGTGCCGGCCGTTCCGAGTAATCCCATAGCCTCTCCTCTTCGATGCGCAGGAATAATGTCTGATAAATATGCCGTTTGTCCTGTAGGCGTAAAGCCGGTTGAAAAACCGTGTATTAATCGCAGTAGTAAAAAACCTGCAACAGATGAGAGTATAGGATATACCAGGCTGCAGAGAAAACACACTCCGGAGCCAAACATCATCACCGGAACACGTCCTACTTTGTCTGCCAATCTTCCGCTGAATGGTCGCGATATCATCGCAGTGAGCGTAAACAATGAGATGATGAGTCCTTTATACTCTGCACCGCCCAGTTTAGTAAGATATGCAGGCAACTCCGGTATAATCATGTTAAAGCTTGCAAAGAACAAGAGCGAGCTTGTACATAGAAGCCAGAATTGCGTATTGTAAATCTTGGTGTTTGTCAAGGAAGTATAAAGAGGCCTGCACGGTATATATATACGGTGCAGGCATGTTGATGCAGAAATATTTAAGCTTGTTGTGGTTGCTCCTGGGCGCCCAGCAAAAACGCTTTTATAAAATCATCAAGGTCGCCATCGAGCACGTTTTGCGCATCATGACGTTCGACACTTGTCCGTGCGTCTTTCACCAGTTTGTAAGGATGCAATACATAGTTTCGTATCTGTGAACCGAAATCTATTTTCATCTTTCCGGCTTCGATCTTGTCTCGCTCAGCATGACGTTTCTCCATTTCAAGCTGATATAGTTTTGACTTCAGCATTTGCATAGCACGCTCGCGGTTGGCGTGTTGTGAACGTTCTACCTGGCATACAATTACGATACCGGTTGGCTTGTGTGTTAACTGCACTTTCGTTTCAACCTTGTTAACGTTCTGTCCACCGGCACCACCTGATCGTGATGTTTGTATTTCAACATCGGCAGGGTTTACATCAATCTGTATAGAGTCATCTACTTTCGGATATACAAACACAGATGCAAAAGATGTATGCCTGCGTTGGTTGGAGTCGAAAGGGGAGATGCGCACCAGGCGGTGCACGCCTATTTCAGATTTAAGTTTGCCGTAGGCAAACGGACCATCGATCTCCAGTGTAGCAGATTTGATTCCGGCTACATCACCACTCTGGTAATCGATCTGCGATACTTTATAATCGCTCTTCTCGCCCCACATAATATACATACGGTTCAGCATATCCGCCCAGTCCTGGCTTTCGGTTCCACCGGCGCCCGGGTTAATTTCGATAACAGCACTTAGCTGATCTTCTTCTTTGCTGAGCATTTTCTTGAACTCCAGTTCTTCCACAGCTTTGGAAGCTTTCTGGTATTCAAGTTCGAGTTCATCTTCACCAACATCACCGGCTTCGTGAAATTCATTCAGTACTTCAAGGTCGTCCATTAATTTGGAAACATGCTCGAAGGCATCCGTCCATACTTTTTTTGCACGGATATTTTTCAGAATTACTTCAGCATGCTTGGGGTTGTTCCAGAAATCGGCTTGCTGGGTTATAAGTTCTTCGTCACGTACTTCAAGGCTCTTACGATCGTAGTCAAAGATACCTCCTCAAGGCGCTAACACGAGCCTTCAAATCTTTCAACTGTTCAGTTGTCATCCAGATTTTGTTTAAATTAGGTGGCAAATATATCCCATTTATGAGGAATACTTTACTGTTGTTTTTTATTTTGACATCTCTTGCTGCCAATGCCCAGGTAAAGCGGATCGCTCTGAAAGCCGGAG
>CAMLLI010000620.1 GCA_946480685.1 uncultured Flammeovirgaceae bacterium
AAGTCCCGTTGCTGTTCATGAACATCCCAGGTAAACTGTACCCGTGGCTGAAGCTGGAATGTAGACAAACCATTGTCGGTACGAAGTCCCAAGTCTTCATATACAATCTCGTTAAAGTTTGCTTTGTTGATGTAGTTGGAATAGTCAGCACGCAATCCCATTAACATGTCCAGTCCCGGAGCAAGACCCGTTTGCATTTGTGCATATATACCGGTATTCAGAATATTCTGTTTTACACTATGGTCATCCGACAAGGCAATTTCGCGTGCATAACGATATGGTTTCAGGTTATTGAAATTATCAAGTCCTGTAAAATAGTAACGGCCGTTCATCTCACTACCGTAGAGAGAGTTGAGATGGCTATACATCAGGTCTATACCAAATGTGAAATTGATCTTGTCCGTATTGTAATACAGGTTGTCCACCAGTTGGATTACGTTATTGTAAAAGTGTTCAGGCGAATACCGCTGGCCGCCCAGCTGAATCGTAGTATATACAGTCTTGTCGTTTACAACGGAACCAACACGTTCTACAATCGCGCGCGGTATATTTTGTGACGGCAATTGCGATCCGGGCGTTGACTCTTCCAGTGTATACAGGTACTGCAATTTCAACTCATTGGTAATACGCGGATTTACCGAAGTACGAAGCGTAGCCAGGATACTGTTGTCGATTGACTTCACATCGCCATATACTTCATACAGATTTATACTGCTGTTGTCATCGAGTCCCAGGTTGTTCATGTCATACACGAAGTTATCCCGGATCGTCAACAGATTGTTTTCATTTAACTGCCAGTCGACACGGGCGAATACAGCATCCGTACCGCGCTTCTTATCAAATGAACCGAACTGCGGTGAGTTTGCTACACCATATTTACTGCGTGCTATCGACAGGTACTGATCAAGCGATGCCTGCGTGACGTTAAGACGCGCTTCATCTGCCGGAGATTTTATATCGGCTATCTGCAACGGGCGCGAGTCGGCCTGGTGATCCCACACTACGAAGAAGTGCGCTTTGTCTTTTACAATCGGACCTCCCAATGAAAATCCATATTGATATGTGGAGAATTCAACATCGCGTTTATTACCGCGAATATCATAGCGACTGGACAACCAGTTTGTACGCATATAGTTAAAGATACTTCCGCTAAATGTATTCGTTCCGGATTTCGTAACGGTACTTACTGTACCGCCACCACTCCTCCCGTAGGTAACATCATATTGGTTAGTAACCACGTTGAACTCGCGCACCGCTTCCATCGAAATGGAGTACGGGCCACCGTTCCGATTGGTAGTACCGCCCGAAGTCGGATTTTTAGCCGTCATACCGTCAATGGTAAAGTTAACGGATGACGCAAGCTGTCCCGCTATATTTCCGCCTCGACTTAGCGGAGAGAGATCAATGAGCGTGGTAAAATTTCTTCCGTTCACCGGTAACTTGGCTATATCACGTGCCGTTACAGAAGTGGCCGCACCAAAATTACCTACCTGGTTTTGCAGGGAAGAAGCACTGACTTCCACTGCTTCCAACGTTTCCGAAGAAGATTTCAACTGTACATCTATACGCAGAATGTCGCCCTGGTTGAGCGCATAGCCTGTACGTTTCTCAGTTGCAAAACCGAGCGAAGATATATCGATGGAATAAGGTCCTCCTAACGGAAGTTGCTTGAAAGTAAATTCACCGTTGGCGTTAGTTGCCGTGCCCGTGGTAAATCCGGTAGATTCGTTTTTTACCATTACGGTAGCACCGGGCAGAGGACTCTTCTCTTCATCCAGCACAACACCGGTGATGCCGGCTTGTGTCGTTTGAGCTTTTGTTTGTACAATGGGTAAGCACGCTGCCGACCAAAGCAGCACTGCCAGTAAACGTTTCAGCATATTTTATAGGGGTTAAAGGAAGGGCCGAAACTAGAATGTAATGATTAGACTAAAGTCAGCTTTACTTTAAGGATAGATTAACTTTATATGAAGCACGTTCAAACATGAATACAACGGGCAGGCTATGCGTGAATCGTTTCGGAGATTGGAAGATTCGAAGATTAAAAGATTGGAAGATTGGAAGATTAGAAGATGACAATTAGAGATTAGTGAATTAAGGCATCGTGTCTATTGGAATTGACGGCATTAGAAATTTGGGACACACAAGAAACGCAAAATTGAAATATAGCGCCCCCTTAATCTTCCAATTTTACAATTTTACAATCTTCCAATTTTTAAACCACCTGCTCTCCGTCTACCTCAAATCTCCTGGTGTAAGTTTTCCACGTAAAGTGCTTAAAATCCGGGGGTAGTTCTTGTGGTTGGGATTTGCTATGCTGCAGGGATCGCGCCATCTTGCAACTCTATATATGGCAATAGATAACCACTTTCTGAACATGATCCGGCTGCTCCGGCAACACGAGGAAGTGATGCTATATGGAAATCTCCTGCAGGTTACGCCATTGGACACCGAAGCGGTAACGACTTTCCTTGAAGAGGAATATCATCGTGAAGCACTGCAGTATCCATCCGATGCTCCTCCGTTTCATGCGGCAGCAGCAAGCTGGTCTGCACACGTTGTATACAAGGCGGCACAGTTAATACTATACCGGGAGAACAAGCCTGAAGATCTCCGCGCAATGTTTCCTGTATTTGAAGGTGAACGGAATGCGTCAGCAATTTTATCGGCTGACCTGTGCCTGCGATTTATACCGGTGATGCGACAGCACCTGCACGTGATTGATCCAGAAGATCCGCTACTCGAACTGCTCGATGAATTACTGCTGCAGTGGCACTACTCCGGTATATCTGCCGCCTTGGACATTTCGAAACTTGACTTCGCTCCTATTGTCTCATCGCCCGTACTGGTGACACTCTATACCGAACGGATTATATACTATCGGAAAACAGAACTTGCCCGACATCCGGCTTTTATTGAAACGATACGTGCATCACTGGGTATATATAGCGATTCCCTGTGGAAAGAATTGAAAGACGTTATTACTTCTGAATCATGAATACTATTGAAAACCTGAACAAGGTTCTGACATTTGTAAAAAACTCGTTTGTTGGAAAGAATGAAATTGTAGATCTGCTGGGTATAAGTTTACTGGCACGTGAGAATGCATTTTTACTCGGTCCTCCCGGCACAGCGAAGAGTGCTATCATCCGGCAGCTTTCAGATTGTATTCAGGGCGGAAAGAACTTTGAATATTTACTCACACGTTTTACCGAACCCAACGAGATATTCGGTCCTTTTGATATTCGTAAACTGAAGGAAGGCGAACTGATCACCAACACCGAAGGCATGATGCCGGAAGCATCGATGGTATTTCTCGATGAGATCTTCAACGCCAACAGTGCTATTCTGAACAGCTTGCTCATGGCACTGAACGAACGCATTTTCAGACGCGGTAAAGAAACGCGTAAACTTCCTGCACTCATGTTCGTAGGTGCGAGTAACGTGCTTCCCGAAGACGAAGCGCTGAACGCATTGCTCGATCGCTTCCTGATCCGCGTACGCTGTGATTATGTTGATACCGATTTGCTCGAAGAAGTATTACTCGCTGGCTGGAACCTGGAAGGGCGCTCGGTTGAACGCCCGGTGATAACGCCGCAGGAAATTATCGAGCTGCAGCAACGTTGTCGCCAGGTAGATCTTGCGCCCGTACGAAAACAATTTGTTGAGGTAGTCCATACGTTGCGTAACACCGGTATAAAAGTTTCCGACAGACGTGCTGTCAAAATTCAAAACCTGATGGCAGCAAGTGCGCTGATCAGCAATCGTACACAAGCGATTCTGTCTGACCTCTGGGTGTTGAAATATATATGGGACACGGAAGAGCAGATCGAAATACTGGCTGGTATAATTGATTCGATCATTGAAAAAGATAC
>CAMLLI010000621.1 GCA_946480685.1 uncultured Flammeovirgaceae bacterium
CCTCCGGATCTTCATGAAGTTTCTTTCCAACCCCATGTCCAACCAGCTCCCTTACTACGCCATAACCAAAGCTTTCAACATAACTTTGGATAGCATAGGCTACATCTCCAATACGGTTTCCTGCCTTTGCCTGACCTATTCCTCTATACAAGGAATCATATGTTCGTTCAAGCAGTAGCAGTGTTTCCGCTCCTACAGCTTCGAGTGGATATGTATAGGCTGAATCACTGTGATAACCTTTATAATATACTCCGCAATCAACGGAGATTATATCAGTTGCCCTTAATTCATAATTTCCAGGGAATCCGTGTACCACTACCTCATTGACAGATATACAAAGTGAGGCAGGGAATCCGTTATAATTCTTAAATGATGGTATTCCACCATTATCCCTGATAAACTCTTCGGCAACTTTGTCCAACGTTGAGGTTTTGACACCCGGCTTAATCAGCTTGGCAACTTCCCCATGTGCTCTCCCTAATATTTGGGCGCCTTCACGGATCAATATCAACTCCTCTTCCGTCTTTAAATGGACCATTCAGTTTTAGGCCGCAGCAAATTGAGAACGCCCTTTCACTCTACCTGACTTCATCATACCTTCATAATGTCTCATCAGCAGGTAACTTTCGATTTGTTGAAGTGTATCTAGTACTACACCCACCAAGATCAATAATGAAGTACCACCGTAAAACTGAGCGAAGTTTTGACCAACTCCAGCCTTTACTGCAAATGCTGGAAGCACTGCAATAGCTGCCAGGAATATAGCACCCGGTAATGTGATCCGTGATAACACGGTATCTATAAACTCGGCAGTTTGCTTACCAGGTTTAACTCCCGGAACAAAACCACCATTTCTTTTCAAATTATCAGCAATGTCATTTGAATTGATTGTGATCGCAGTGTAAAAGAACGTGAAGATCAAAATCATACTGGCAAACAACACACTATACTGCCATGAATAGGGATCCGAAAACGTAGATCCTATATAAGCTCCTACATCGCTATCATTCCAGATACCCGCCAACAAAGCAGGAATAAACATAAGAGCCTGCGCGAAAATGATTGGCATTACACCTGCTGAGTTCAATTTCAGAGGAATAAAGTCGCGCTTGCCTCCATATAATTTATTACCAATAACCTGTTTCGCATATTGGATAGGTATCCTGCGAGTAGCCTGCGTTAATGCTATAACCGCTACTACTATACCGAAGAGAGCAAAAATCTCGATAATAAAGAATATCGCTTTTCCTGGGAACTTGTCTGACACTTCAGACACCAACGCTAATGGAAGTCTTGAAACTATACCGATCATGATCAGCATCGAGATACCATTGCCTATACCCTTGTCTGTTATACGCTCACCCAACCACATACAGAACATTGTACCTGCGATGATCAGAACAAGCGAAGTAACATAGAACATAGTACCCGGTGTTGTAATAACCGCCGGATCGATTGTTCCCTTTAAATAACTATATCCTTGGAATACTGTAATAACGATCGTCAATACGCGAGTCAGCTGATTCAATCTCTTACGACCTGATTCACCTTCCTTCTGGAGCTTCTGAAAATAAGGCACAGCAAATGTTAAAAGCTGTACAATAATAGAAGCTGAGATATAGGGCATTATACCCAACGCAAATATTGATGCGTTGTTAAATGCACCACCCAGAAATGTATTCAGGTATCCCAAAATACCACTGGTATTTCTGGTTGGATCCAATAAGTTTGGATCTATACCTGGCAATACAATGAAAGATCCGAGTCTGAATATGATCAGGAATCCAATTGTATTCAGGATTCTGACTCTCAGATCTTCAATTGAAAAGATGTTCTTTATGGTCTGAAAGAATCGCTTCATTACTTAACCGTTGTAGCAGTTCCGCCTACTTTTTCAATTGCTTGTGTTGCTGTTGCAGAGAAAGCGTGTGCTTCTACACTCACTTTGGCTTTAAGTTCACCTCTGCCTAAAACTTTAACTTTATCATTTTTACCAATAACACCATTCTCTACCAACACTTGCAAAGTTAATGCATTGGTTTTAGCCTTCTCAGCCAAACCTTCAAGAATGTCCAAATTAACAGCCTTGAAGTATTCTTTATTGTTATTCTTGAATCCGAACTTAGGCACTCGGCGTTGCAGTGGCATCTGTCCACCTTCAAAACCGGCCTTCTTAGAATAACCAGATCTTGACTGAGCACCTTTGTGACCACGTCCTGCTGTGCTTCCGCCAGAACCCTGACCACGGCCAAGACGCTTATTTGTTTTTGTAGAACCTTCAGCAGGTTTAAGTGTATGCAGCTTCATCTTAGAGTTCTTTTACGGTGATCAAATGATTCACTTTTGAAATCATTCCAGCAATCTGAGGAGTTAACTCTACCTCTACTGCTTTATTGATTTTGCCGAGGCCCAATGCAATCATAGTACGCTGTTGAGTCTCAGGTCTCTTAATCATGCTTCTGGTTTGAATAATCTGTACTTTCGCCATGATGCTTAACCGTTAAATACTTTCGACAATGAAACTCCTCTGTTTTTAGCAACAGTATATGCATCGCGCATGCTAGTTAATGCTTTGAAAGTAGCCTTCACCACGTTGTGAGGGTTTGAAGAGCCTTTTGACTTAGCCAACACGTTGTGTACGCCAGCACTTTCCAAAACAGCACGCATCGCACCACCTGCGATTACTCCTGTTCCAGGAGAAGCAGGCTTCAGTAGTACAAAACCACCACCGAATTTACCGAGCGATTCATGAGGAACTGTTCCTTTGATGATCGGAACTTTAACCAGATGCTTCTTTGCATCATCGATGCCTTTTGTGATAGCATCAGTTACCTCGTTGGCTTTACCAAGTCCGTAACCTACAACTCCGTTGCCATCACCTACTACAACGATCGCTGCGAAGCTGAATCTACGACCACCCTTCACCACTTTTGCAACACGCTCAATGGCTACTACGCGTTCTTTCAGATCGATTTCGCTGGCTTTTACTGTGCTAATATTGCTTACTGACATATTTCAGTTCTTAGAATTTTAATCCACCTTCTCTGGCTCCTTCTGCCAAAGCTTTAATATTTCCATGGTACAGATACCCGTTACGGTCAAAAACAATCGACTCAATTCCAGAAGCAATTGCCTTTTCAGCAATCTTCTTTCCTACATTCTTTGAGTTTTCGATGTTTAATTTCGACTTCTCACCAAGTTCAGATGTTGAAGCAGATACAACTGTAACGCCTTTTACATCATCAATAACCTGTACATAAAGTCCGCGATTGCTTCTGAAAACCGACAATCTTGGGCGTTCCGAAGTTCCGTTGATTCTTTTACGAACACCGGCCTTTATTCTCTCGCGTCTTTCTCTATTCTTGCCTGCCATAGCTTTATTGCTCTATGATGCTTTATTAGTTTAATTATTTAGCAGCAGCTTTACCAGCTTTTCTGCGAACGAACTCACCAGTGAAGCGAATACCTTTACCTTTGTACGGTTCAACTTTACGGAGTGATTTAATTTTTGCAGCAACCTGACCGATCAATTGCTTGTCAATTCCTTCCAGGATAATGGTAGGGTTTTGACCTTTTTCCTGAATGGCCTGCACCTTAATTTCAGAAGGTACTGCCAGGAATACGTTGTGTGAATAGCCTAAGCTAAGTTCCAAAACGTTTGATTGTGCCGTTGCCTTATAACCTACACCAACCAGTTCAAGTTGATGCTTATATCCTTTTGATACACCTTCGATCATGTTAGCGATCAGTGCGCGGTATAAACCATGCATTGATTTATGACGCTTCTGTTCGGTAGGACGTTCAACTGTTATTGTTCCGTCTTCCTGCTTTATTGCAAAATCAGGATCGATTGACTGGTGTAATTCACCCTTA
>CAMLLI010000622.1 GCA_946480685.1 uncultured Flammeovirgaceae bacterium
CCGCGTGCCAACAGAAGCTGATCAGGGGTATGAACATATTCTGGGACAGGTAAAGTTACTGGTAGATATGATGGAGAAAACTACCGGTATAAAACCCACCGGTATAGGTTTTGCAACACCGGGTACACTCGATCCGAAGCAAGGCGTGATGAAGAACTGCAACACCGTAGCCATGAATGGTAAACCGATGAAAGCAGATCTTGAAAAGATACTGGGTGTAAAAGTAGAGATGGCGAACGATGCCGATTGCTTCGCGCTTGCCGAGACACGTTACGGTGTGGTAAAAGAAAGATTTCCCGATGCGCGTGTTGTGTTCGGTGTAATCATGGGTACCGGTGTAGGCGGAGGTATAGTGATCGATGGCAAAGCGATTGTAGGTCTGCAAGGTATAGCCGGTGAATGGGGACATAATTTCCTCGATGAATCAGGCGGTCCATGCTATTGCGGAAAGTCAGGCTGCGTGGAGATGGTGATCTCCGGCCCGGCACTGCAACGATACTATCACAAAGAGACCGGCAACAACAAACCGCTGAAAGATATAGTGGCCCTGGCTGAATCAAAAGTCGATCCTACAGCACAGAAGACTATACAACGATTGATCGAATTCTTTGGTAAATCGTTGAGTGTCATCATCAATATACTCGATCCGGATGTGATTGTGATCGGTGGTGGTGTCGGTAATATAGATCTGCTTTACGACCGCGGTGTTGATTCGGTAAAGAAATATGTATTTAACAACCGACTGGATACACGCATTGTGAAGCCATCGCTGGGCGACAGTGCCGGTGTATTTGGTGCAGCATTTCTGCTGGCCGATCCGCTTTAGTATAGCAAACCAGGGAGGGCACGAGTGCCGGTATGATTTTGTTTGAAGGTTTAACGCTAACGATATAACAGCAAACGTCTATGAAACGAATTGCAATACTAGGACCTATACCACGCGATCACATTGTTACACATCAGGGTGATCTGATACAAAAGTGGGGCTGTGTTACACATCCGGTAATTGCGCTGTCGGTCATGGCGGGCGATCAGATTGAAATCGTACCGGTAAGTCATCTTCGCCAGGTAGACCTCGATAACGTGGTGGAAGTATTCAACGGTTATCCCGGTATAAATCTCAAGCACCTCACAACGAAGAATGACCAGGGCGATATCATCAGTCTCAAGTTCATCGACATGAACAACCGGCTCGAACGCCAAACCGGTTTCATGGACCCGATCATGCCAGACGATGTAAAGAAACTGGTAGACTGCGATGTGTTTGTATTTATACCCATCAGCGATTACGAGATCTCGCTCGAAACCCTCAAGTACCTGAAGAAGAAAAGCGAAGGCACCATTATATTCGATGCACACGGCCCGACTACAGCGTGTCTCATCAACGGGGAGCGTATGCGCAAATTCTGGATCGACCGTGATCAGTGGCTTCCCTATATTGATGTACTCAAGATGAACCTGGAAGAAGCGCATGCTTCGTGGTTCAAGAAAGAATACGAAAGCCAGGATTTCCTTGAAAGTGGAGATGTAAACCGCGATGTGCTTCGCCAGTTTGCAGTACACTGTCTCAGCAAAGGAGTAAAGTGCCTGTATATTACAGTAGACTCACGCGGGTGCCTGGTATACTATAACGAACGCGGCAAGCTCAAAGAAGAAATGGTACCAGCTGTAAAAGTGGAAAATGTAATTGATACCACGGGCTGTGGCGATTCATTTGCCGGCGGTATAGGCTTCGGGCTCCTGCAAAAGCCACGCGACTATATACAGGCAGCACGCTATGGCAACACACTGGGAGCACTGCGTACACAAGGAAAGACCTTTGCTGTATTCAAGTCACTGGATGAGACAAACCAGATCATCCGCGATACGTACAGCTGATCGGTATATATATACCCTTCGGCAATAATTTAATTCAAGACCCTAAACCCTGACCTTTGATTAAAGCAGTAATATTCGACTTGGACGGAGTCATAGTAGATACAGCGCGTTATCATTTTCTGGCGTGGAAACGATTGGCCGATGAACTCGGTATAAAATTCACGGAAACAGATAATGAACGCCTGAAAGGAGTAAGCCGCATACGCTCGATGGAAATACTCATGGAGCTGGGAGGCATCACGCTGAGTCAGCATGATAAAGAAAGACTCGCCAATAAAAAGAATGCGTGGTTTGTTGACTATGTAGAGCGCATGCTGCCGGAAGAAATATACCCGGGCGTAGCCGCACTCATAACAACACTGAAGCAACACGGTATGCGGATAGCGCTTGCCTCCAGCAGTAAAAATGCAAAGACTGTTTTACAGCTTTTGCAGATCGAGCATCTTTTTGAAGTGGTGGTAGACGGCACCATGGTAGTACATTCCAAGCCCGACCCCGAGATATTTTTACTCGCGGCAACGAAGCTGGGTGTCGATCCGAAAGAGTGCCTGGTATTTGAAGATGCAGAAGCAGGCGTGGAAGCAGCACTGGCTGCGGGTATGCACTGCGTTGGTATAGGTTCGCCGGCACAACTGGTAAAAGCCATGCGTGTGATACGCACCACCGGGGAATTCACCATGGGCATGCTGGACGACTGCAATGCTGCGATAAAATTGAAAACCAACGGCTAGAGATATATAGTAACGTTAAATATATACGTGTAATGAAAGAGTATTTAAAGCACCACGAATGGCAGATTATAGAAGAAGGATTGGATCCGCACTATAACAAGATATCCGAAAGTGTGTTCAGTATCGGGAACGGGCGCATGGGACAACGCGCTAATTTTGAAGAAGAGTACTCGGGCGAAACCCTTCGGGGAAGTTATGTAGCCGGAGTATATTATCCGGATAAGACACGTGTTGGCTGGTGGAAGAATGGATACCCCGAATACTTTGCAAAAGTATTGAACGCTCCGAACTGGATCGGCATTCACGTAAGCATCGACAATCAGAAACTCGATCTCGCCAAATGTAAGGTGGAAGATTTTAAACGCGTGCTCGACATGCGCACCGGTTTACTGTCCAGAAGCTTTGCTGCAACGTTGGCCGATGGTAAAAAGATAAAAGTGGAATCGAAACGATTCTGCAGCATGGCGAACGGAGAAATAGGAGCGATCCGCTATGCTATAACTCCGCTTAACTTTTCCGGGAAAGCTTTACTCTCCATCTATGTAGATGCAGATGTGGTAAACAAGGATTCCAACTACGATGAAAAATTCTGGGAGGAAGTATATAAAGAGGCTGCTGAAGGCAAAGCGATTGTTACAGCACAAACCAAAAAGACTAATTTCCATGTAACCACCGGCATGCGTTACCAGCTTGAGACAGATGGTAAAAAAGCGAATGTAGATCGAATCAACAATGAGCAGCGCGAAAAATTTGCCGGCAATGTGATCCAGGTTGCGCTGCAGGAAGGTAAAGAGACAGTGGTATATAAATATGCTGCTATACTTTCCTCCGAAAATCATCCGAAAGATCAGATGGCGGCTGCATGTAACAAGGTGTTGGATGAAGCTTTCAGTAAAGGATTCGATGCCTTGTTTGATGAACACGCTAAAGTATGGCAGCACAAGTGGGAGGAAAGTGATATTACCATTGAAGGCGATATCGCTGCGCAGCAGGGTATACGCTTTAATATATTCCAGTTGATGCAGACCTATACCGGCGAAGACGAACGCCTCAATATAGGACCCAAAGGATTTACCGGTGAGAAATACGGTGGAAGTACGTATTGGGACACAGAAGCATATTGTCTTCCGTTCTACTTAAGTACAGCGGAACCGAAGGTAGCACGCAACCTGTTGGTATACCGCTATAAACATTTAGGGAAAGCGATAGAGAATGCGAAGAAGCTTGGCTTTAAAGATGGTGCAGCC
>CAMLLI010000623.1 GCA_946480685.1 uncultured Flammeovirgaceae bacterium
GCGAGAAGCCGAACACTTCACTGTCGGTTAGTTTACGTCCGAGTTGCTTGCTTACATTTTCAAGGTATTCAATTTCAACCTTGCTCAAAGCCAATCCTTCTTTCTCGTTGTACGCGGCAATATCATCGATGGCGATGATCGGCTCGGGTGTATGATGAATCGTAAAGAGATCCTGATCCAGCGATTTGTAAAGTACCTGCAGCATTTTGTCGTACTTCACAGCATCGTTTTCTACAGAAAAGAATTCTTCAATGCGCTGAATACCATTGATGCCCATGGTTTGCGTAATTTCTACGGCATTGGTACTCCACGGAGTAATCATTTCTTTACGAGGGCCGATGAAATTTCCGGTTAACGTTTTTTCTGAGAGCGGCTCAGCTTTACCAAAAAGCCAGATAAGTTTCTGAATGTCTGAATTTTGCAAAGGCTGTACCGTGCCAACCGCGTAAATGGTGTTGGCTTTCGAACGAAAGAATAAAATCATTGGATTAGACTCGGATTTGAGCCTGCAAAAATACAAGCATTTTGCAGGAATGGGAGTGTTTTCTTTAAATATTGTCTTGATAACTTTTTAACACTCAGATAAGCCGGGCAAGTTCCGGATGTGTAAGGAAGTTATGACCCGCTTCCATCACAATGAAGCGAGGTTCGTGCAGCCGTGTTACGAACGTATTCATGCTCGCCGGCGGAATAACTTTGTCATACCTGCCGACGATGATCGTTACCGGTATAGCCTGTTGATTCGCGAGTGTTGCCAGCGAAGCTATATCGAATCGGAGCTTTCGAAATACAACCCAGGAGTAATATACGCGCTCGCGCTTTTCAGTTGTATTCATCTGATACTCAGCAAAGCGAAGAATACTTTTATCGATGATCCCGAAGCGATGCAAAGTTTTGCTGATGGAGAGAAAGCGATCCGGATGGTTGATCATACTTCTGAAAAGCTTTCGCAATAACACCGGATAGGTAGCGAGGTAATACCAGAAATTAGTTTTCACACCATCGGGTGCAAGCAGAAAAACTTTAGTTACTTTATCTGCGTAAGCTTCCAACGTGGCCAGTACAAATTTTCCGCCCATACTGTAACCCAGCAACGAAAAAGAGTTGATCTGATTATCGTGAAGAAAACGTTGCAGTATAGCACGCCATTCTTTCTTCTCTAAAGGTTGCTCGTTGTGTGCCCACTTGCTTTTGCCGTGAAAGTAAAGATCGAATATATAGCAGGTATAGCGCTGCGAGAGCGATCGCGCAAGTGGCGTAAAAGCAGTATTGTCTTGTCCGAAGCCGTGAAATAGCAGGAGTACTTCTTTCCCGTTACCAAGTTTGGTGTAAAATAACTCCGGTGTTGGTTCATTCATGGCTGTGCAGGCCGACAAATTAAAATATCTTACCGACTGGAGGCTGCTGTTCGCCTACTTATTTTCGATTAACCTAAAATAAATAGATACTTAGCACCGTCTTTCAAGCTAACTAAAGCAATGTGAAGGCGATGGAACTGGCCATGCAAATAAAAGAACAGACATTTCTAAAGGAGAAAGACAGGTTGCTGAGCTTTATCCGTAATCGTGTGTCTACTGTTGAAGAGGCAGAAGATATTCTCCAGGATGTCTTTTATCAATTTGTAGCAGGTTACGAAACCATCGAGTCGATCGACCGCGTTACGTCCTGGTTATTTTCAGTAGCCCGTAACAAGATCATCGACCGTTATCGCAGAGAAGCTGCCCGGCCACAACGTGCCGACTTTGGTATAGCCACCGGGTTGGAAGAAGATGCGCCCATCACATTACAGGAAATTCTACCCGATCTGGGTAACACTCCGGAAGATTCATACCTGCGCGAGGCTATCTGGGAAGCGATCATGGAAGCGCTCGATGAATTGCCACCGGAACAACGCGAGATCTTTATTCTCAACGAAATAGAAGAGCGCAGTTTTCGCGATATAGCAGAACAGACTGGCGTTTCCATTAATACATTGCTTTCCAGGAAGCGATATGCTATTCTCGCGCTTCGAAAAAAATTGCAACGATTATATAATGATATATAGGCCAACAACAGAGTTATGAGAAAGTTAGATTTTGCAAAATGCGCGGTGTTGGGGTTACTGGCAATTACGTTATTAGGTGTAGTAACCATGTTATTATGGAACTGGCTGGTGCCAGATCTGTTCAACGGTCCTGTTATCACATACTGGCAGGCGCTGGGCTTGCTGGTTTTAAGTAAGATATTGTTCTGGGGATGGGGTGGCAAACGCCACTACCAGGCCCCCGGGTCCACACCTTATTGGAAACATCGTTTCTATGAAAAATTCTCCAACATGCCGGCAGAGCAGCGTGAGGAATTCAAGAGGAGAATGAAGGAAAAATGGTGCAGCTTCGAGAAGAGCACTTCGACACAGAAATCAGACACTTCGCGCGACTGATTAACTGTTTCAGAAAAATACGTCAGTAAAAAATCACAAAAACTCAACCTACAAGCTTTTTAGGCCGTTGAAGGAAACGTTGGAAACTTTTGAAATGCAGAAAGTTTCCATAGTTTTGCAACCCTATGGAAGATTCAAACACACGTGACAAGATTTTAAAAGGAGCAGAAGGCCTCTTTACAAAATATGGTGTACGAAGCATCTCGATGGATGACATCGCCCGGCATCTTTCGGTATCCAAGAAAACGCTGTACCAGCACTTCACGGATAAGGAAGATATTGTAACCCTGGTTTTCGAATCGGTACTAAGTGAAAGCCGGAAAGAGTTTGAAGCCATCCATGAAACAGCTGAGAATGCTATAGATGAGTTGGCTAAACTTTCCGTATGCCTGAAGAAGAACGTTGATGAAATAAACCCTTCGCTTTTGTTCGACCTGCAAAAGTATTATCCAAAAGCGTGGGCGGTGTGGCTGGAGTTTAAACGCATGTGCATTTACGACTCTATAAAAAAGAATCTGGATCAAGGTATAGCAGAAGGATTTTACAGACCAGAGATCAATACCGAAATACTGAGTATTGTACGAATGGCTTTGATTGAAACTGCTTTTGATGATAAAACCTTTTCGCACGACAAGTTCAAAATGACTGAGGTACAGATGCAGATATTCGAGCATTTTGTATACGGCATATTAACCGAGAAAGGAAAGAAGCAATACCTGCGATGCAAGGAGAAGAACGCACCTGAAACCGTAACACGATAATAGAAAAACTGTAACACGATAATTAACCCCAATATGAAACGCTTTTATCAAATCCTTTTACTTTGTTTGATTGTGCCGCCCGGGGCATTTGCCCAGCAAGCGGACACAGCATCCTTTACATTGGAACAATGTGTCAAATATGCGTTGGAGAATACTGTAGATGTGAAGAACGCACGTGTTGATGCACAAATATCAGAAGCCAGAGTAAAAGAAACCGTAGGTATAGGACTTCCTCAAATTAGCGGAAGTGTGTCACTGCAACATAATCCTAAGCTCCCGCGCTTTTATCAAAAGTATGATGCAGAGCAGCCGAGTATCATTGATCTGAGTACTATCCCAAATATACAATCAGGAGATGTAGTAGCGTTTCAAAACGTATTTCAGTTACCGAGCAGTGGTAACGCAGGAATAACGCTAAATCAATTATTATTTAGTACCACTTATTTTATAGGACTAAAAGCTGCAGGAACATATAAAGAGTTAGCATATAAAACTGAAGAGCAAACTCAAATTCAAGTAATAGAAAATGTTACTAAGGCTTACTATGGTGTACTGGTGAATAATGAGCGTATAGATCTTTTTGATAATAATATAGCTCGTGTTGATTCATTGCTAAGATCGACAACAGCCTTGAATAAAAATGGCTTTGCTGAGGAGATCGATGTAGATCGAA
>CAMLLI010000624.1 GCA_946480685.1 uncultured Flammeovirgaceae bacterium
TACAAAAGCCAGTAATGTACTGGCTTTTGCTGTTCTATATAGTTTGGCATTTTGCTACAGCCCTGTACGCGAGGTTTCTCCTTCCGGCACCATGGGTAAAGTATATAATTTTTTACCGGTGGCATTTGCTATTGCATTGCGTATTGCGGGCGCGATTCCCAATATAGGGGTTTCACCGGCACCGGCGGAAGGTATATCTTTCCGGTTCAGCATCACAACTTCCAATTTAGGTATATCTCCAAAGCGAGGTACACGATACTTTGAAAGTGCTGCGTTTAAAATCTTGCCGTCTTTAAAATCTATACTTTCGAATAAGGCACCACCGAGTCCCTGTATAACAGCACCCTCAATTTGGTTCCTGAGATGTTCAGGGTTAACAATGGCGCCACATTCAAATGCCACCACGGCTCGCTCTACCGTAACGTTCTTCCCTTTTACTGACACCTCTGCACAAGTAGCTACATAGCTTCCTTTTTCCGTGCCACAGGCTATACCAACGCCATGGCCAGGCGCAGAAGCGCCATCTTTCCATCGGAACGTTTTGGCAGCAGCTTCCAGTACATCTTTCATGCGTTGCTCGCGCAGATTCTTCAACCGGAATTCCAGTGGATCTATTTTCAACGCTTCCGCCAGGTCATTCATGATAGACTCACGTGCAAATACATTCGCTGTGGCGGCAAGTCCGCGATACGAACCTTGTCGCAAAGGCGAATCGGATGGATGAAACTGAATTTGTTTGTTGCTCACTTCATAAGGTGTCTCAATACCCGAGCCGCCTGAGTTGTAGTTATGAAACTCCCAGGCTGTAACTATACCATCGGCAGATGCACCGGCCTTTACTTCAATGACACCAGCCGGTCTGAAGTATGCCCAGGTAAATTCTTCTTCCCGCGTCCACACTACCTTGACTGGTTTACCGGCATCACGTGCGAGTCTCGCGGCTTCAATGCCTGCTTCGCCTGTGTGTTTACCACCATAGCCCGAGCCGGTGTCGGGTTGAATAACGCGTATACTTTCCTTCGGTATATGGAATAGCTCTGCGAGATCTTCCTGTACACCAAAAGGTCGTTGTGTGCCGGTCCATACGGTTAACTTCTGATCAATCCATTGTGCTATACCTCCACGTGTCTCCATCGGGACATGTGCTATATAGTCTATTGTAAATGATTGTTCTATTTTTACTGTAGCGCTAGCAAAGGCACTTGTTACATTGCCGGCTGTCTCATTGCCGCGTCCTTCCGGTTTGCCGGCTTTACTTTTTAAATGCTGAAATAATTCACTGCGCGAAGTCTGTGCTATAGTTTTCCATTCGGCACGTATAGCTTTCAGGGCTTGTGTAGCCGTATATAGATTGGGAGCGGTTACACCTATAAAGTCGCCATCCTGTACTACGGTAACATCTTTCATTTTTTTAGCAGCCGATGCATCGCATGAAACCAATGTCGCACCGTATGCCGGCGGACGAAGTATTTTCCCATACAGCATGTCCGGTAAATTCATATCGGAAGTATATAGATGCTTACCGGTGAGGAATGCTTCTGAATTTACTTTACGGACGGATGTACCTGTTACTTTCCATTGATCTGTCGGAGTGACGGTAACGTTATCATCTACCGGCTTCATAAACTCCTTTCCTTTCATGAGTTTACCGATCGGCATGGCGCGTTGTGAGTTCAGTTCTTTTACTTCGCCATTCTCCAACGTCAGTGATGCGCGGTCTGCTTTCCATTCATCCGCTGCAAAGCCAATCAGTATTTCCCGAGCCGTAGCCGCTGCCTTGCGCAGCTGCGGGCCCATATAGGGAATCGAGCGACTTCCAAATGTACCGCGGTCATACGGTGTAAGCGCAGTATCACCCATAACCATATTTATACTTTCCATCGGCACGTGTAATTCTTCCGCTACGATCTGCGCGAGTGATGTTCGGATGTTCTGTCCTACTTCGGCTTTACCGGTATATATGGTTACTTCACTTTTTTCATTGATGTGAATCCATGCTGCGAGATCTTTATCGTCAATCGTACTGTCAACATCTGCTACGGCAGCTCCTATACTTTTGCTTACCGAAAACACGATTGCTATACCACTTCCCAAAGCGTTAAAGAACGTGCGTCTGTTCATGTTAAAGGTATAGGGAAGTTTTTCGCGAAGCTCATATTGTTCCGGGGCAACGCCTGTATCTTTTGTAGTTGATTCCATAGCCATGTTGATTAGCGGGATGAAGCTTTCTGTATAGCGGAAACAATTCGCGGATAGGTACCACACCGGCATACATTACCCTGCATGGATTGTGTGATCTCTTGCTCGGAAGGTTTGGGATTCTTCGTCAATAACGATACTGCCGACATGATCATGCCCGGAGCACAATAAGCACATTGAAAGACATCTACTTCGAGACAAGCCTGCTGTACGGGGTGAAGTGTCCCATTCTGTGCAAGTCCTTCAATGGTCGTAATCTTTTTACCAACTGCATGGGAAGCGCGCGTTATACACGAGCGTGCAGCCACTCCGTTGATCAATACGGTACACGCTCCGCAGGCTCCCTCGCCACATCCATATTTACTACCCGTAAGTGATAACTTGTTACGCAGTACACTAAGCAGACTTTCATCAGCCGCGACATCCACCGTATAGGTTTTGTTGTTGATGAGCAATTCCATAGCATTGTGGGGGTTAAATGGAATATTGAAGATATACCGAAGCTACTCAATCAACGACTAAGCAGCAACACAGATTACACTGATGGAGCAGCGTGCGTGTGGAGAAATTGCCCCTGTGGGGATAGCTGCGAGCTTTGAGTTGCGAGCCGTGAGGGAAAAGGCCGCTGGCTTCAAGCTGCTGGTTGCAGGGCGTTGATCTATATATACTGCGTATATTAATAACTACGTTACCTGCTGATAGACGAACTTGCAGCCAGAAGCCAGCGGCCAGCAGCCTTCTCACAGCTCGTAGCTCAGGCTCGCAGCTAAAACAAAAAAGCCAGACATCTCCGTCCGGCTCCTCTATTTAAAAAATTAAATCAGCGTCTATTTAGTGAAAACGGCTGGTAGTCCGTGTTTGTTCAGGAATGCTTCTGCTGCCTTGGTCTTGCCTATGAAAAAAGGATCTTTCGCATGGCTCTTTACCTTTTTACTGACAACAACATTTTTGCTGTTGCTTTGATCTTTCTGTAGGATGTTTCCCGACATAACCAATCGTTTAGTAATTCAAAATTACGATTTTATTTGCGTTTTGCCAAGATGGCCGTGTAGGGTTTATTTCGCTTGAAGACTTCCCATTGTCCTGCGTGGTGTCCCCAGATATCAAAGATTGCGTTGATGGATGTGTGGTGGTACGCTATAACCATGTTGTAATAACGTGTGCGTGCGGCTGTGCTACCCTGCGCAAATACAAGTGTCTCGGGCCGTTGATCGGTAAATGCCATCACTGCCGCTGCGACCGAAGCCATTACTTTATCGGAATCCTTGTTATCAGTTACGATGAGGTCGTCAATACGGTCTTCTGCCTTGTTATAGTCTCCGAAGCCTATATTATATACTTCGATGCTCGCATCGGCAATCTTCATTTTGGTAAACCGTACGATCTTGCGAACCTCTCCTTTCGGACCCGTACTGCTGAATTCAAAATCAAGAAAATGTGGACTGGCTTCCAGGTTATAGGGCAACGAATTCATCTAACACTTTCTCTCGTATATGATAAACAGGACATGAACTTTGTACATATCAACGTACAGTATACTATATTTCTGCTCAGAACACAATTTCTTTCCGTCCAGTGAATCTATGGTGCCGTAACACGTATATGGTTACTTCCAGAGAAAGGTGTACGTACCGGCTTTCAGCTGCTGGGT
>CAMLLI010000625.1 GCA_946480685.1 uncultured Flammeovirgaceae bacterium
TGAAAGATCATTGTCTTTGACACCTTCAATCAATACCGATGGTTCACGTTTTTTGAGAACACAATCCTCTCCTTTAATAACCTCTTTGATTTGTTTGATAACGGCATCCTTGTCGTGGTCGCCAAGTGTTAACGTGATATTGAAGTCAATGCGTTTATATGTATTGCCCAGTGTCCAGTTAACAATGTGTTGAGAGAGTACATCTCCGTTCGGTATAATTACATCCGCACCATCCGTAGTTACCAATGTGCTTGAACGAAGACCGATCTCCTTTACGCGGCCGGAGTGACTGCCCACTTCAACCGAATCGCCTACTTTCAGCGGACGATCGAAAATGAGAATGATACCGGAGACGAAGTTGTTAACGATATTCTGTAATCCGAGTCCTATACCGACACCCAACGCACCGAGTACAATCGTGATTTTGTCTATGGGCAATCCGGATGCCGATACGGCCAGTAAATAGCCTGCACCCAGCAACACGAGTTTTGTCATCAGCAATCGCGATCGATGTGCAAGACTTTCACCTTCATCGTCCCCTATATCTCCCAGGAAGTAACCGATGTAGCGCTGCAGGAAGTGTGCCAGCCAGATAATGAGGAAGAACAACAATATACTACCCGCAGTGAACGATGTATTACCGATATTCTGCTGCGCGTTGAGCATATTACTGATGCCTGTGAAAAGCGCATCATATATATTCAGATTCGCAGTAAATACCACGAGCCAGATCAACAACACCACACCGAGCAATGGCTTGCGGAAGTCTTTTATGATGGGTTCAGGATCGAACGTATTGGTAAGCGACTGCTGCACGCGGCTTGTATGAATTTGCAGCAATACGGCTTCCACAAGAATCTTTACTAAGGCAGAAAGACCAATCACCTGCGTTACACCGATCACAGACGACATACTGAGCATGTTAGCCAGGGTTAATCGTCCACTGATGTTGGCGACAATCGCGAGTGCGTTCATGACCACCAGCAGTATAAATACGATGCGAATGAAACGTCCCAGTTGGTGATCGCGTGGCAGTGCTTTGCGGAATAAAAGCCCGAGGACAATCGCACCGGCATTAAAGCCGATGATGAGACAGCGTTGCCAGAACGATGGAACGAGTATATGGTTGGTGAGACTGAACGCTATAAACAGAGCAGCAATTGCAATCCAGTATTGAAAAAGATTTTTCGGCCATTGCTCTCGGTATAAAAGTGTAAGTGTGATCACCAGCAGGAACTGCACAAACTGCATATATACCGCAGGCGCTTGCAGGTCAAAGAGCGGTGCCAGACTAAAGATAACCGCGAATGCCGAAAGTACCGGGTGGAGTGATAAATATGAAATGTTATAGGTCTGAAGTGCATCTGCTTTTCCATTACGCTTTAATATGCGGAGGTTTCGCATTACCCACCACAGAAATGCTATACCCAGCAGCCAGCGTATAAACCGGTTGCCCGATGAATTACTATAGTAAAAATTGAATGCTTTCTGTTCTTCATCAAACGCATGTTTGAAATCATCTTCTCTGTCAGCGCCCTGTTTCTCCCATATATAGTTGAGTTCTTTCTGAAATACTTTCTGTCCGGCCATGTTCAGTCGGTAGTTCAACTGGTTCATCAACTGGGCAGCCTGTATAGAGCCTGCCGATGCCTGAGTTTTGTATTTGTTTACGGTGGACAGACTGTTTGTTAACACGCTGTCGGTATATCTTCTTTTTTCACGCAGTGCTCTTAGTTGCGGTATAAATTTCTTGCGCGCTACACTGTCGCGGTATAATTGCCTCAAAACAGAATCTTTTCGCAGTGAGCGTATCTCGGTGCGCAGCTTGGTTAATTTCTCATTCGAAGTCTTGAAGTTTTCGTTGTAGCGTTTCAGATCATGTTGCGTACTCTCTAAAAGTGTTTTCAAAATCTCGAGGTTGCGCAGATTCAGCGTCTGGTCGTACTTCACCAGACTTTGATCAACAAAGCGCACAATCGAATCGCTTTCACTCAATCGCTGTCCAATCAAGAGTATCTCCGGACTCAGCTTACACTCTGTCTGAACGGAGTCAATCTTCTGGTATGCCATTTCCAGGTGCAGCATAAATTCGGCAGCCGTTGCCGTAGCCGAATCCGTAAACAACATCAGTTGCTGACTTTTATCACGCCTGGGTTTCCATTTCTGCGCCTGTGTTAATGAAGTTGAAAGTAGGGTAAAGAGAATCAACGCGACCGTATACCGCGTGTAATGTTTTAAGGTGTTCATGTAGAATTTCATAGCAACCTCTAAGTCGCTCCCGGTTAAATACAGTACAAATTACAAAAGAGTAGATAGTGCAAAATAGAAATCAACCAAGGCATGCTATAGCTCCGGCATGTCGCTGTCAGGAGCTGTGTTAGATACCTCCAAAATATCTCAGTATATAAATGAAATACAGTCTTTTGGCCAGGAATCATGAACCATTTCCAAAAGCAAGAGTACATGTTGATATTTTAGATTTTTCAGATGAATTGCCTGACGAATCCATCAAACCATGATAAACTCATTTTGATACCGACATAGAAGAGCTTTGCTGACAGGGTATGAGCGTGGCGCAGCTATATGTAAGATATATACCGGAAAGTGCTGCAGGGCCATTGGAGATGACGCTGCTTATAACGTCACTTCGAGCGTGCATTTTAGGTACATATCTCCACGCTTCCTGCGAGAAGCCCTCTGGTCGGAGCAACGTTACGTGTTATCAAATTACGCTTTGCTTTAACGGCAGTGCGAAGCGTCACTTTTTCAAAAAGTTTTGCTAAGGGTTTCTCGCGGCACCAGCGCATTCTATAGTGAAAGCTGCACGTTCGAAATGACGGTGCCTACAACGTCACTTCGAGCGTGCGCTATAGGTACATATCTCCACGCTTCCTGCGAGAAGCCCTCTGGTCGGAGCAACGTCACGTGGTTACCAAATTACGCTTTGCTTAGCAAGCAGTGTGAAGCATCACTTTTTCTCAAGAGTTTTGGCTTGGGGGTTTCTCGCGGCACCAGCGCATTCTATAGTGAAAGCAGCACGCTCGAAATGACGGTGCTTACAACGTCACTTCGAGCGTGCGCTTTAGGTACATATCTCCACGCTTCCTGCGAGAAGCCCCCTGGTCGAAGCAACGTCAAGTGGTTGCCAAACCACGCTTAGCTGCAGTGTCAAGTATCACGTGAACGTTGAAGATTTACCAATACTTCACCTCATCATACAAATCCTTCCATTCGGGATTTAACTTTACAATCAAAGCAACTTTCTTATAGCGTGAATACTTCTTTACTTGTTTCTCTCTTTCAATCGCTTCTTCGATAGAGATAAATGATTCAAAGTATACGAGTTTGAAAATGTTATACTTTGCTGTAAAACTATAGCGATGAATTTTCTCTTTATGCTCAGTTATCCTGGTGTATAGATCGGCAGTGACGCCAGTATAGAAAACGGTATGATGAACATTCACCATAATATATACACAACCTCCACGGATCATAAATGAATAAGCTAGCGTTGGGGATAAAGATATAAAATGAAATGGATTTTAACCTTAACGTCACTTCGAGCGTGCGCTTTAGGTTCATGTCTCCCGCGAGAAGCCCCGCGGTCGGAGCAACGTTATGTGTTAGTAGTCACGCTTGGCTTAACAAGCAACGTTTATAGCATAACTTTTATCAGGAGTTTTGGCTTGGGGATTTCTCGCGGCACCAGCGCATTCTATAGGAAGAGTAGCTGTCCAATGCAGATCAACAACTTTACCTCGCGTAATACGTCATATGTTAAGCCTCTTTATAATAATATGGATTACCGGCAAATTCATGATCAGTCGCCAGTCCCAGGG
>CAMLLI010000626.1 GCA_946480685.1 uncultured Flammeovirgaceae bacterium
ACTACTATAGAAGACCGTAGTTTAGTAAATAAAATACCTGTAAAAAAGAAGAGCGAGAACATCAGAGGTGGTCTCGCTCTTCTTTTTTAGACATATATTATATATGTATATTAAATAATCATTAGAGTTTCCAGTATCCCTTGTTTTATTGTGCAACGTCCAGTGCTGCAAATCGTGAATAATTACTCTTATACTCCGGTACAATCTCCTTCATCAAAGTAACCATCTTATGCTCATTCTTGTCATCAATAAAATCTTCGAGAAGATCCAAGTTGCGGCTAATTTCTTCGTATAAGTATTCAGATACTTTTGCCTTCAGAATATTCTCATGGTGTGTTGCAATCGTGTTTTCCTGATCGTTTAGTAGCTCTTCATATAGCTTCTCTACGTCACGCAATACCGTAAAAACGATCTCGATATCCTTATTAAGTTCTTTGCCAGAAAGCTTAATCATCTTCCGCGCCAGATCGTATATCTTAACCGGTTTACCCATATCAAAAATGAAAATCTCTCCGCCTTGACCCATGACTCCGGCCTCGATCACAAGTTCACATGCCTCCGGAATTGTCATGAAGAATCTGGTAATTTCCGGGTGCGTTACGGTAACGGGCCCTCCGTTTTTGATCTGCTCCTTGAATACAGGAATTACTGACCCATTTGACCCCAGAACATTTCCAAAACGTGTTGTCACAAAAGAAGTCTTCCTGATTCCCAGTCGTTCCAGGTGCCTGTCCAGTGACTGCACATATATTTCAGCAATCCGCTTGGTACACCCCATAACATTCGTTGGATTCACAGCTTTATCCGTTGATATCATCACGAATTTTTTCACCTTGAACTCTACTGAAAGATCTGCAAGTGTGCGAGTTCCAAATATATTTACACCTACGGCCTCTGACGGGTTGCTCTCCATTAATGGCACGTGCTTATACGCGGCTGCATGAAACAGAATTTCAGGTTTGAACTCTTCAAAGATTCTCCTTATGCGAATTTTATTGCATACATCGGCAATGAATACAAATATCCTTGTCTGCTTGTTTTTACTGCGCAATTCACGCTCGATTTCATATAGAGGCGACTCGGCTTGGTCGATCAATATTAAAATTTTTGGTTTATAGCTTAATACTTGGCGTGCCATCTCTGATCCTATTGAACCGGCTCCACCTGTGATACAAATCACTTTGTCCTTTAGGTCGGCTTCTATCGCCTTGTTCTCCAGCTTGATCACTTCTCTACCGAGCAAGTCCTCAATATTAACATCACGTATTTCCTTAACATCCCAATCGTTTTTTAGCCACTTGTCAAAAGAAGTAACATAACTAACCCTGATGAGATGATTCAAAGCATCATCGACAATTTCATTTTTTCTTTCAATAGAAAGGCTCCGAACCGCTATAATTATTTTCCTTACCTTATACTTATGTACGAGTTCAGTTAGTTTATCATAACTATATATCTTCGTACCATTGATATCTTTACGGTTCTTTTTAATATCGTCATCAAGAAAAGCAACCAGTTTATACTGACCAGTCATGTCAGCTTCAATAGCTTGTTTCGTCAGAAAACCAGCAACACCAGCTCCAAAAATCAAAACGGGTACTTTATTTGGAAAGCTGGATTTGTAATACGCAAATATGCTTTTGATTACCAACCTATATTGATACAGGAGTACCGATGAAATGAAAAACGAAATAAAAATTACAGAATAAGGTACAAAGTTTTTTCCTACGTTATAGAAGTAAATCAGATTGACTATAACTAAAAAAGTTAAGTTCAATAGCTCTGTGTGTAAAATTCTAATTGCATCTTGAATGCCCGTATACCTTACAATTCCAGCATACGATTTTGTTATAAAAGTCGATACAAGTGAAATAAGTAAAACAGCAGGAATACTAACGGAAGGATTAAACTCATCGATCGAGTTCAGATTGAAATTGAACCTGAAGAAAAAGGCTAACCCAAACGAGAACGTTATTACCGATAAATCGATTAAAATAATTACCCACCGGGGCAAAAACGTGAGCCGGTTAATAACATTCTGAAGCAAGTATTTTCCCTTCAATCGTCTCCGAAGAAGGGCCAATCTTGTCTGACTTATTCTTTTCATTCTCTTGAAGAAGCCCTTTTAGAAGACAGGAATTTTTTCAATCCTATAGCACATCCTCCGGCTATTAACCATTCGATACCGGTAATAGGTACCTGCTCATCCGGATCTTCAACCTGCGGGTTGCCGGGCTGTGCCGATAATGTTAAAGAACTTATAAAAACTATACTAAGTACTAGGAATAATTTGCGCATCTACTCTAAACTTAAAACCTTGACTTTCTTAATAGTATTTCCACTCCTCAAAGTTACAAAATAAATCCCTGTAGGAAATTTTCCCAAATCAAACTCGCCCAAATATCCCTGATCATGAGGTATCATAACAATTTTACCGATGTGCATACCAAATGCGTTGGTAATGTGCAAGTCACTGCTGGCTAACTGCTTAGATTCAATCCTCAATAATTTCCCCTTGGACACAGGATTGGGATAGACCCTATATCCTGCAAAATCGGACTGCAAGTCTTCTGCAAAAATGTTTTGTTTTGATACCAGAATACATGCTCCTACCTCTACTTCCAGGGTGTATTCACCGGATTCAACAATATTTACAGCCTGGCTATCCCCTATTATCGTGCCATCGAAATACCATGTGTTCCCGGCTTCATAATTCGATGTCAGTACGTTTTCATCCCCCACTGTGATTGTGGCTGGGTGAATTTCTTCAACAAAAATGGTGGTCTGCAGAGACGATAATGGCATGGCACAAGAAGTATTTTGCTCGGAGATCGTAAACACGTTCGCTCCGGCCACCACCTTGTGGTGTGGTACCAGCAGTTCAAGGACATTGCCATTGCCTCGTTGACGCACTATTTCGTCCGACTGCCCTTGTATTGTAACAAAATAGTCGTTGCCCGGTTGTGATCCATTTATCCTGATAACTACATTGTCGCCTTTACAAACACGCGGTTCGTTCGCCAAAGTATATGCTGGTTCGTTCCTTGGTGAGATGGAAATATAGAATCGATTGGATCCATAACTGCGGGCATCCGAGGTAACATCAAACTCATACGAACGTAATTCGCTAAGCTCTACTTGTGTATTTGTAAACTGATCTGTTAAAGACAACGCTATACCTTTTGTAAACGACTCCAGTTCAGAAAAGTCAAGCCTATAGTGGCCTTCTTCAATGTTGCTAACATCCAGCTTAATTATATTCTGACAGCTTAATGCGGGAAGTGAGTTTATGGAAAGTCGCTTATCGTTATCCAGCATCGTAGACACATTAAAAGAGCTATTCGGGAGTTTAAAAGCATCGGCATGATTGTCGAAATGTTCGGTAGCATCTTCACGAAAATGAATAACAGCTTCATCGCGATATGCTCCTTGTCGCAACGTAATACGAAGTACATTTTCAGGTGCTGCTTCCCGGAAGAATATAGCGGCTGAACCAGGTGACTTCACCGTTTCAGCACAGCTAAATGTAAATGCTCCACTATTAGCTTTTACAAAAAAGGCTTGCCCCATCGGTATATACCGCGATCCTCCGTTAGTTCCAATTGTACCGTTAAAGGTTGCATATACAGGAGGATTCACGGAGTTATCAAGCATATATATAGTGTTGTCCAAACCAGTCCTTGTCCATCCAGTCGCAGCGTTCCAATCGATCGTAGAAGGATACGGATTTCCCACCAGATTCCATCCATCATTCGCATCTACTCCGGATGACGTATAGGACTGGTTTCGAAGACCTGAACGACAACGACTATAACGATGCTATCTTCGACCTCAAGA
>CAMLLI010000627.1 GCA_946480685.1 uncultured Flammeovirgaceae bacterium
AATGCACCGATTGTACTCGAACCATCCAAACCTCAGGATGAACCGGAGCAACGTACCGAAGCCGAGATATGGGCACAGGTAGAAGAAGACCTCAACTGGGCTAAAGATAAATTACCGGATCAGTGGGACGATGCCAATGTTGGTCGCGCTACAAAAGGCGCAGCCAAGGCATTACTCGCACGTGCATACATGCAGCAAGGTAAACTGCCGCAGGCAAAAACAGAATTGGACTGGCTCGTGATCGGAGAAGGTAAAGGATACTACGGTCTTGTAGATAACTACCGTAATAATTTTACACACACCAATGAGAACAATAAAGAATCTGTTTTCGAAATTCAATTCAGTGATGTGAACAAAGGTGGTGATGGCGATGATCTCACGGCTTCGATGGGTTTTCAGCGTACGCAGTTCTTTGCGCCCGGTGGTATAGGCTGGCAGGATGGTAAAGCGCGTGCGTGGCTTATCGATGAGTATAAGAAAGAGTTGACAAAAGATGGTGAGTATGATTCACGCTTGCTCTACAACATCTTCTACAAACAGGCTTATAAGGATTTTCCAAATGCGGCCAACAACGATACACTGGTATATAACAGACCGTGGAATAACAATGCATGGGGTAATGAAACGTTTATCAAAAAATACTCAACGTATTATTATCGCGATCGTGAAGATTACCACGCGCCTAACAACTTCCGCTTCATCCGCTATGCCGATGTACTGCTGATGTATGCCGAGTGTCTCAATGCCGCCGGACAAACTGCCGAAGCTTATACCTATGTAAACATGGTTCGTGAACGGCCGAGTACAAATCTTGAAAAACTGGAAGTTGCTCATCCGGAGATTGGCATGGACCAGGCTCTTTTCGCGAAGCGTTTGCAAACGGAGCGCTCACTCGAGCTCTGCTTTGAAGCGGTGCGTTGGGGCGACCTGAAACGTTGGGGCTTACTCACAACACAAGCTGGTATAGATGAATTGAAAACACGTGATATAGACTTCAATAATTTTGTATTGCAGCGCAATCACCGCCTGCCACTTCCGCAGATTGAAGTTGATAACAACACGAACCTGATTCAGAATACGCCTTACTAAACAAAGAACTTTTATGATGGGAAGCACTATACTTATAGTGCTTCCTTTTTTAACTATTTCTGTTTTTTAATCATAAGCGTGTGATCGGATATCATAGCCTTGCTATTGTATTTTTTATCAGCGGTATAGCACCCCGGTATATAGAATCGAATGCAGAAATGCCGCAGGACAGAAAGCCTGTCGATGGAATCCGCATTGCCTGGGACTATAGCACATTGAGACAGCTTTCTCCGGTGGAGGCGAACTATGCCGGCTATGCCCGCATGATAAAATTACATAATGGTAAATTGTTTTGTGTATACGAAAGCGATGGATCGGTATATGCGATAAAAAGCGATGTGCATGGTAAACAGTGGAGTAATCCAATAGTGGTCGCATCGAAACAAGATGATATAGCGCGTGCAGTGCCGGAAGCATTGCAGTTGCATGATCAAAGTATACTGGTGTCCTATAATCTTCGTCCGCGAGGTAGCAATGTTGATTCCACCAAACGATTTACCATTGAAGTAAAGCGAACACAGGATGAAGGCATCCATTGGACTGACGCAGTGGAGGTATACCGTGCGGGACATGAATTTAAAAACGGATGCTGGGAGCCCGCGCAGATACAATTGCCTTCCGGGGAGATACAACTATATATCGCCAACGAGGGTCCCTATACAAAATCAAACGAGCAGGAGATAACACTCTTTCGCTCGCACAACAATGGCGCAATCTGGACAAAAGGTGAGCAGGTAAGTTTCAGAAGCGGCTACCGCGATGGAATGCCCGTACCCGTACTGTTACAAAACAAGCGTGACATAATTTTCGCTATTGAAGATAACGGTATTGATGGAAAAGAATTTAAGCCCGCCATAATTCGCTCGTCCAGCGAATGGAAGAATGCTCCTGTACTGGCAACGAGCACCGACCGTGAATATGTCATGGCGAGTGATGCACGTATACCCGCAGATAAATACGCGGGTGCACCCTATATACGCCAGCTACCATCCGGAGAAATTATACTTTCATACCAAAGCAACGAGTATAGAAAAGATTTCCAATGGGACAGAAGCGATATGGTAGTAGCTATAGGCTCACATGAAGGAAGAAATTTTAATCGGAAGAGTATACCTTTCTATACCACTGATTCTACCAAAACTACCTTGTGGAATTCGCTGTGTGTGGAAAATGATAGCACGGTTATAGCCCTTGGATCAACCAACATCTACGGAAAGACAGCCGTGTGGATGATTAAAGGATATATACTTCGTGAGATCAAATCCCACAACACCACACTAAACGTTGATGGCGAAAGCAAAGAATCACTGTGGCAGACCAAGGCCCCTGTATTTATAGGTGGGTATGGATCAACACAGGCAAAGATCCGCGCCGGCTGGAATAAAGATAATTTGTTATTCACGGTACGTGTGAAAGATAAGAGTATAGATGTATCCGGAAGTGATCCTGAAAAAAATGATGGTATTCGTTTGTTGGTCGATGTTCGGAATCTCTCAGCAAACGCCACTGTGGAAAATGTCTATGCTATATTTATTACCGCGGCAGGTAAGGCCTTCTATAAGAAAAGAAATGATGCTCAGTGGACGCCGTGGAGTCCTCAAACTATAGCAGCAAAATCGAAACGGCTGGCCGATGGCTACCAGTTGGAAGTAAGTATACCGTGGACGACAATGTCATGTTCTCCTGCGAAAAACAAGCGCATCGGTTTTCAGGCCGAAGTAAATGAAAGCAGTAACGGAGCACATCGCTATACCGAGCCGATATCCGGAAATGTAACAGACCAACCCTTTACCTGGTCACCCTTAATTTTAACCGATTAGCAGCAAATGAAAATGAAAAACGTACGATATATAGCTTTAATAGTATGGATGACCGGTAGTCTGATAGGCAATGAGCTTCATGCGCAGACATTCTCGAACCCGATTAGTGAGATGGCCGACCCGCACATCACGTACTATAACAATTTCTATTACCTCACCGGTACCACCGGCAACAATGTTACGCTTCGAAAAGCGACTACGTTGAATGCACTGAAGTATGCTCCGGGTATAGTAGTGTTTACAGCGCCATCGGGAGGGCCGTGCTGTAACTTCTGGGCGCCCGAACTACATCGGATTGGCAATACATGGTATATATACTATACGGCCGGAACGATCAGTGATCTGAGTGGACAGCGAACGTGGGTAATTGAAAACGCAGCAGACGATCCAACCACCGGCACGTGGACGAACCGCGGCCAAATTTATCATCCCACGGAAAACTTCTGGGCGATCGATGGATCTATACTTTCCCTGGGAAACAAGAATTACTTCTTATGGTCGGGCTATAGCAATGGTTCGAATACCGTACAACGTATTTATATAGCTGAGATGTCCAACCCATGGACACTGACCGGACCAAGAGTTTTGTTGTCGAGTCCCGAATATAGTTGGGAGCGCAACGGAGAAATAAATGAAGGTCCTATCATTCTGAAGAAGAATGGTAAAGTATTCCTGGTATACTCGGCCAGCGGTTGCTGGACACCCGATTATGCTTTGGGAATGTTAACCATGAACGAAAGTGCTGATCCATTGGTAGCCGCATCATGGACAAAATCACAGCAACCCGTTTTTGTTTCAAACACCAGTGCAAATGTATACGGTCCTGGTCACAATGGATTTTTTACATCACCCGATGGAACTGAAGTCTGGAATGTATACCACGCCACAACGGTATCGGCAGGCGCATGCGACCATACGCGTACTA
>CAMLLI010000628.1 GCA_946480685.1 uncultured Flammeovirgaceae bacterium
GTTTGCTACGGAGCTTATAAAGGATTGTATGATATGTGTATGTACTCGCGATATAATAATTACCGTACAACACCTCATAAGGCACGCATAGCAAAAAGCAATCTGGAAATAGTTAAGCGAAATTGCTCTAAACACTAATTATATCTGTACCTGAGAGGCAATAGTTTGAAACGTTCGTTACCGCACCACAATCTTATGCGCAATGACTGAATTCCCTTTGCGAACTTTGAGTATATATAGTCCCGGAGCGGTTTGTTGCAGATTTACTTTCTGTTGCTCGTTGCTATATTCCTGAACAATGAACGGAACGGATTGTCCTGCCAGGTTGATGACCTGTACAAGTTTAGTTTTGCTATCTATATAAAACTCTCCATTGTTCGGGTTCGGGTATGCCTGAATCGTAACAACTTCTTCCGGAATGCCTACGGGGTTGTCAACCCCTTTGCCGAACCGCGGACGAATCATGAGGCTTCCGTTTACATCGGTGTTCTGATACCAGCCACCGCCCACATCTACAAAAATACGATCGGCCGTGTTGTTGTTGTAATCAAGACCAATGCGTACGGCAGGTGAAGTATAGCCTACATAAAAGCGATTCTGCACGCGTACCGTTTCGAGTATATTAATGCGCTGAAATTTATTTACGGCATTTTGTATTTTCAGTGTATAGCTCGACAAGGTATAAAGCGGATCGCCCGGCATACCATTGTTATCATCATATACTGTGAAATTTACCAGCGGGTTACTGGTGAGTCCAAAGTCGGGGAAGTATACATCAAAGCCCACGAGCGTATCAACGTCATCTGTTAACATGTCGAAGGCGTATGCGAGTTTGTCGGTGGTGGTGTTGAGGCGCGCGGAAAATTCTGCCGTGCCATCATCGTAAGCATAGTAATTTTTTAACCGGTAGGTTGTAGTGAGTGTATCGTTAATTCGAAAGTCAACCGGTAGATAGCCGGGTCTTCCACTATCCAGGTTATCACCACTGATAACTTTTACTTGCAGGTTTATATCAATCGAATCAGCAGTAGGACTGAACTGTTGAGGATCGGTTACGTCAGGTTTATTTTCAATTCGTACGCGTGCACGTTCGGAAGGAGCCATCAACCCTCCGTTAGGACCAACACCACCGGTGCCGAAGAGAATCGTATGATCAGTCGCGGTACCACCCGTATAGTTTCGGAATGTCATATTAGCTTCATACCCGATCGCGATCTCTACAACGGCCTTCTTCAAATTCTTTACATCAAACTCAACACTATCAAAAGAACTTTGTTTTCTGAAATGCTCCAGCGGCACAGCGGTATATCTTCCGAAAAGCTGGGTAGCCTGCGATGCTATCGAACGATCCGGGAACGACAAGCTGCTTAATGTTCTGTTCTTATTCAGGTATATATAGTCCACATTCCAGGTATCGAACGGCCCGGATTTACGGCCGAAGTTCTGAAAGCGGAACTGGAATTCATCGTGGAAGAACAAGCGATCGCCCGTGTTGGGGATTTGTATTATAGTATCGTAAAATTCGGTTCTGCTCAGGCTGGTCTTGGGCATGATCGTCATGACAATTGCCCAGGTACTATCAACGTCCAACATTTCCAGCTGAAGAAAATCATTCGGATCAGGAGGCTCACCGTTTCCCTGCCATTGGTAAGCAAAGCTCAGGTAAACGGTATTACGTTCAGCCGCTGCAACCTTACTTTCGCTTAGGTCGATAAGTTGTGATGTGAGAGCATCGCGATAACCATTGGCTAGTATATCTGCCGAGTAGGGAAGACCTTCTTCATTCAAACCATCGAAGGTAGCTACATTTATACTTGGTGCATTTACACCAATGCCTCGGTTTATCCATACACTCTGGCTGTTCATCCAGATGGAATCCAGCGGATCGTTAGACTTTGCATTGTCCGGATCATCTACCGGTGTAAAGGAGAAGTCATCCCAGAATGGAAGTGACAAAGGTGTAGTTGCCTGTGTCCGCCCAACGGGTGATGTTTTACGTGCTGATGTATTGCTGCGTATTTTTCGCTGGGCAGCATCCAGCACCAGTTGCCCTAGCCCTTCCGTTGTAACGAGCAGGGAAGCAAACAGAAATAGTATATAGAATTTAGAAGACCTCGCAGACGAGGTCTTTTTGAGATTGCTGGTGGAGTAACTATTACAATTGTTCGCTATCATCATCTGAAGGTACGGATTCGGGTTTACCTATCCATAGATCAACGACATCACCTGCCTTAATCTTTTCTCCGGCCTCGGGTATTTGTTTTATAACTACGGGCGTAATGCCAACGGTATCGTCTTCCAGCGTCACTGTGCCTACGTTCAGGTTGGCCCCGAGAATATACACTTTAGCGTCTTCAAACTCTTGTCCTACCATGTTGTCGATGGTATAGTCGCCTTTGCCACCATCCATTACCACGAGGTCGATAACAGAACCTTTGGGGACACGCACGTTGGGTTCGATGCGTGCACCGCGGTATTTCATTTCCTTCACTACGTTGAAAGGTCCGGGTACCAGTTCAATCCGGCCGCGTTTCAGTTCATTACTGGTTAATACAGCATCAGCATTTACTACCGAACCATCGATAAGATTCGGAACAGGTACCGTGGGCGCTGTAACGTGATTGATCGTGATGAAGATCTTTCTTCCTTCTTTTACCTTGGCACCTGCATGTGGGTATTGTTTCAATACCGTAAGGGGTGGATATTTGGATGAATAGGTAGAGTCGCTTACTTCATAGCGAAGATCTTTCTTTACCAGAAAATCTTCCAGTTGCTCAACCTTCATACCTTCTATGTTGGGTACTGTAATGCTTTCGCCATGATTGGTTACGTTGGGCAGATAGCTAAAGAAATATACAGCTACCAGTACCAGCATAATAGCTATAGCTACAACAACACTAATCAATATGCCTCCAAGCGTATCAGGAGCGAATTTACCGGGGAAGAGTTTCATTTCACGTAGGTAGTTAACAGCAAATATACGGCATCAGAATTTTAAACCGGACTGGAATCCGCGCTCAATGCGTTTACTGCGGTCGTAACGCTCTTGCGCCAGGTTAAGAAGCCGGGTGATCAGTTCAGGAAAACTAACGCCCCGCTCTTTCCACATGACAGGGTACATGCTGGAATTGGTAAAGCCGGGAATGCTGTTGATTTCGTTGATATAAATATTTCCTTTTTTATCAAGGAAGAGATCGATGCGCGAGAAGTCTTCACAATGAAGTGCCTCGAATGCTTTTACAGATGCCTTGCGTATTTTCTCGGCAACACTTTTGGTTAGTTTGGCCGGCACATCAATGCGCACAGCATCGGGGTCTACATATTTAGCATCGAAGGTATAGAACTCATAGTCTTTGCTGATAACAACTTCTCCCGGATACGAAGCTTCCGGAGGAAAATTACCGAGCACGGCACATTCAATCTCGCGACCGGATATATACTCTTCAGCAATCATTTCATCATCATAGCGGAATGCTTCTTCCACCGCCTGCTTGAAATCGTTCTTGTTTTTTACTTTCGATACACCTACCGATGAACCAAGACTCGCAGACTTCACCATGAACGGTGTGCCTAATTGTTTTGCGATGGAGTTGAACGTGATCTTATCCTTCTCATCGAAGCGGAACGTCATGAACTTTGTTACCGGCAAACCCGCTTCTTTGAGCAAACGCTTCGCTACAATTTTGTTCATGGCCATGGAAGAACCCAGTACGCTTGTGCCTACCATCGGAACGTCCATCGCCTTGATCATTCCCTGTATACTTCCGTCTTCACCATCGGTGCCGTGTAATACAGGGAAGATAATATCAACCGAGAAGCGTTTCCCGTTCGAG